>NZ_AGBG01000006.1:0-122638 GCF_000225005.1 Ectothiorhodospira sp. PHS-1
AACAACTCCCGAAAATTTCAGAGATTCAAATAACGTTTTTTTTGAAAACAAAAAGTGCATCGGGTTCCAAGAACCCGATGCACTTTGGGCATACATGATTAGTAAAGCCGGAAAGGACTCTTCCTGAGTGGCGCCATTTTCCGCGACCCCATTGAAAATGTCAAAACCACGAAATACTCAATTCAGTTCGGAAAAACCGGTGACCGCCTCGCAACGACACAGCTGTCAAAACTCAAGATACGGGAGAGATACAGGATTAAGTCACCCCATGTTCCGGAACACGGACAACCCGCCGATGTCGAAACCAGTCGTTGCGATCCGACCAACCCCGCTTCACAATCGGTCCTCGAATCATCCGAATGCTGACTGCCCATGCCCCTCAATCCCGAACAACAACAAAACATCCAGGACAAGGCCCGAGAGCTGTACGCCCGCGCGGCACGACTCTACCGCCTTCAGGAAACACCTCCCGAGGTACGCCTGGATCTGCGTGGACGGGCGGCGGGTCAATGGCGGGTGACGGCGGGTCGGGAGTCGCTGCGTTTCAATCCCCACATCTTTGCCCTCGACTGGCACAATCATTTTCCAGACACCATCGCCCACGAGGTGGCCCATAGCGTGATCTACCGCCGTTTCGGCCTGGGCGCCGGACGTCGCCGCCCCCATGGCCCGGAATGGCAGGAAGTGATGACGAGACTGGGATTCGAGCCCCGTGTCACCCATGATACCGATCTCAGCCTGATCCCCACCCGCCAGGTCAGGACCTATCCCTACCGCTGTACCTGCCGGGTTTATGCCCTGGGGGTGCGACGACATGGCAACGCCCAGCGGGGAGAGCGGATCTACTACTGCCGCAGCTGTGGCGACAAGCTCCGGTTCGACCCCGACGCGAACACGGACACGCCGAAGAAGAAGTCGGCCTGATGCAAAACTATCCCCTGGAACGCCCTTCCAGGTCTTCCCAACGGGCATAAGCGGTATTGAGCTCCGCTTCCTTGTCCGCCAGGGCCGACTGCATGGCGGCAATCTCGTCACCGCCGCGCTGATAGAAGGCGGGATCGCCCAGGGTGGTCTGAATCCCCGCCAGTTCTTCTTCCAGGGTCTCGATCCGCTGGGGCAGCGCCTCCAGTTCCCGCTGTTCCTTGTAACTGAGTTTCACCACCCGTGGCGCCGGTTTCGATGCCGGCGCCGGGGCAGCCGCCGGCCGCGCCGACTCGACAGATACCCCCCTGGGGGCCGGGCGCTGGCGCAGCCAGTCACTGTAACCGCCCACATATTCCTGGAAACGCCCCTCCCCTTCCCAGGCGATGACGCTGGTGGCCACGTTATCCAGGAAGTCCCGGTCATGGCTCACCACCAGCACCGTGCCGTCAAACTCCACCAGGCGGGACTCCAGCATCTCCAGGGTATCCGCATCCAAATCATTGGTGGGTTCGTCGAGCACCAGCACGTTGGCGGGCCGGGTGAACAGCTTGGCCAGCAGCAGGCGGTTGCGTTCACCTCCGGAAAGGGCCTTCACCGGCTGGCGGGCACGGGCCGGCTCGAACAAAAAATCCTGTAGCCAGGACAGTACATGGCGACTCTCACCGCCCACGGTGACCCGGTCACGCCCCTCGCCCACGTTGTCCACCACGCTGGCCTCCTCGTCCAGGGCGGCCCGGTGCTGATCGAAATAGGCCACTTCCAGGTGGGTTCCCAGGCGTACCGTGCCCACATCGGGCTGCAACTGCCCCAGCAAGAGCCGCAGCAACGTGGTCTTGCCGACGCCGTTGGGGCCGATGATGCCCACCTTGTCACCCCGCAGGATCAGGCTGGAGAAGTCACGGATCACTGGTTTCCCGGCGTAGCTGAAGCACAGGTTCTCGGCTTCCACCACGATGCGCCCGGATGGGGCCGCCGACTGGGTCTGCAGGCGGGCGGTGCCCAGACGCTCCCGACGTTCGGCCCGCTCCGCCCGCAGGGCCTTGAGGGCACGCACCCGGCCCTCGTTGCGGGTCCGCCGGGCCTTGATCCCCTGGCGGATCCAGACCTCCTCCTGGGCCAGTTTCTTGTCGAACAGGGCGTTCTGGCGCTCCTCCGCCTCCAGGGCCTCGGCCTTGCGCTGCAGGTAGGTGTCATAGTCGCCGGGCCAGCTGGTGAGCCGGCCCCGATCCAGCTCGATGATGCGGGTCGCCAGACGACGCAGAAAAGCCCGGTCATGGGTGATGAACAGCAGGCTGCCCTCGAACCCCAGCAAAAAACCTTCCAGCCACTGGATCGCATCCACGTCGAGATGGTTGGTGGGTTCGTCCAGCAGCAAAAGATCCGGCGCCGTCACCAGGGCGCGGGCCAGCAGCACGCGGCGCTTGAGCCCGCCGGAAAGACTGTCAAAGGGCGCCTCCCCCTGGAGTTCCAGGCGTGACAGCACCGTCTCCACCCGCTGCTCCAGGGTCCAGCCGCCCACCGCCTCCAGTTCATGCTGGCAACGCTCCAGAGCCTGCAACGCCTGGGGGTCGTCGGGCCGCTCGCCCAGGTCATGCACCAGCCGGTGATAGCGACGCACCAGTTCGCCCACATGGCCCAGCCCGTCGGCCACCACGTCGAAGACACTGCCGCCAAGCCCCTCCGGCACCGCCTGCTCCAGCATGGCCACCCTGAGACCGTCCCGGCGCACGATCTCGCCGTCGTCGGCCTGCATGTCGCCGGTGATCAGGCGCATGAAGGTGGATTTTCCCACCCCGTTGCGTCCCACCAGGCACAGGCGCTCCCCCGGCTCGATGGACAGGTCCACGCCGTCCAGCAGGTGATGCTGACCGAAACCGAGCTTGATATTGCGAAAGACGAGCAGAGGCATGGGGAATATCCGGTAAAGTAAAGTCCCATTGTAACGCAGGGCAGATACGGGGATCGGGGCGGCGAGGATCGCCACTTTGCGGGCGTATCCCGTAAAATGCGGCCTGATCCATTCATCAATGACGGAATCCCCCCTTGAGACTCACGGCCTCCGAATACCGGCACTGGAAGAACAAGTCCATCACCCTGCTGGGCATGTCCGGCGTGGGCAAGACCCGCCTCGCCCACCAGCTGCGCCGCGCCCACTGGTTTCACTTCTCCGGGGACTACCGTATCGGTAGCCGCTATCTGGATGAGCCGATCCTGGACAACATCAAGCGCCAGGTGATGCACATTCCCTTTCTCAAGGAACTGCTGCGCTCCGACTCCATCAGCATCGTCAATAACCTGTCGGTGGACAACCTGCAACCGGTCTCCAGCTTTCTCGGCAAGCTGGGCAATCCCGAACGGGGTGGTCTCTCCCTGAGGGAGTTCAAACGCCGCCAGCGTCTGCATCATGACGCCGAAGTGGCCGCCATGCGCGATGTGCCCGAGTTCATTCTCAAGGCCCAGGATATCTATGGTTTCGATCACGTCATCAACGACGCCGGCGGCAGCGTCTGCGAACTGGATGACCCCGGTGTCATGGAACTGCTGGCGGAACACACCCTGATCATCTACATCAAGGCCACCGAGGCCAACGAGCAGGAACTGATCCGTCGTGCCGAGGAAAGCCCCAAGCCCCTGTATTACCGGGAAGACTTCCTGGACCGGGAACTGGCCCGCTATCTGGAAGAGAAGCAGCTGGAATACGTGGCCCAGATGGATCCGGACGATTTTGTGCGCTGGACCTTCCCGCGCCTGTTCCGGGATCGTCTGCCCCGCTACGAGGCCCTGGCCAGGCGTTATGGCTACACCATCAATTCCGATGCCATCGCCCAGGTCCGCACCGAGGCGGATTTCAACCGTCTGATCGAACAGGCCCTGGACAGCCAGCGCCCGGAGCGCTGACGCCACGGCCTTCGACCCTCCCCGTCAAACCCGCAGTCAGGACACCCGCCATGCCGCTCGTTGCCCATTCGGAACTGCCCACCTTCTCGCGCCTGAAGCAGGAAGGTCAGACGGTACTGCCCTCGGATTACGCCCTGAAGCAGGACATCCGCGCCATGCACATCGGGCTGCTGAACATGATGCCCGATGCCGCCCTGGCGGCCACGGAGCGCCAGTTCTGCCGCTTGGTGGGGGAAAGCAACCAGATTGCCCAGTTCTACATCCATCCCTTCACCCTGGACGCCCTGGAACGGGGTCCCCAGGGTCGGGCGCACGTGGCCCGGTACTATGAGCCGCTGGAAAAGATCCAGGAACAGGGGCTGGACGCCCTCATCATCACCGGCGCCAATGTCACCCAGCCGGACCTGTCCCTGGAGCCCTTCTGGGAGCCGCTGGCCCAGGTCATCGACTGGGCCCACGCCAATGTCACCTCCACCCTGTGCTCCTGCCTGGCCACCCACGCGGTGATGCAGTTCCGCTACGGCCAGACCCGCAGTCCGCTGGGTTTCAAGCGCTGGGGGGTCTACCCCCACCGGGTGGTGGACCGCACCCACCCCCTGGTGGCCGGGGTCAATACCCGCTTCGACGTGCCCCACTCCCGTTTCAACCACATCTCACGGCAGCAGTTCGAGGCCGCCGGACTCAAGGTGCTGGTGGAAAGCGAGGAGGCCGGGGTGCATCTGGCGGTGAGCGAGGACGAGTTCCGCATCGTCTTCTTCCAGGGGCATCCGGAGTACGACATCATCAGCCTGCTCAAGGAATACAAGCGGGAGGTGGCCCGCTATGCCCGGGGCGAGCGCAAGGACTACCCGCCCTTCGTGGACAATTATTTCTGCCCCCGCAGCCAGGCGATCCTGGAAGAATACCGGGATCGCCTGGACCGGGCCCTGAAGCGGGGCACCACGCCCCCCGACTTCCCGGAACAGCTCATCTGCGAGCACCTGGACAACACCTGGCACGACACCGCCGAAGCCGTCATCAACAACTGGATGGGCAACGTCTACCAGTACACCCACATCGACCGCAAGAAGCCGTTTCGCGACGAGGTGGACCCGGATGATCCGCTGGGGCGGGTCAAGGCCTGAGCCGTAGCCGGCCCGGACTACGCCGCGCTCACCCGGTCCATGGACTCGCGGGCCTCCGGCGCCGCCTGCAGGGCCGCCAGGTGTTCCACATCCCACAGCTTTTCCAGCTGCCGGGCCAGCATTCCCGTATCCCGCCGGCCACCCACCCGCAGGCGCACGTGATAACGTCCACCCTCCAGGCGCACGTTCATGTCCTGCACCTCGAACCCGCGGGCACGCACGGTGCGCAGGATCCGCTCAAGGCTGCCCTCGGCCGGGCGGGCGAACAACTGGAACTGATGGCTCATGCCACATCCTCCTGAATCATCTGGTCATTGGACATGCCCGGCCCGACGATGGGCCAGACATTCTGTTCACGTTCAATGGGCAGGTGCAAAAGCAACGGCCCGGGGGTTTCCAGGCAGGCCCGGATGGCCGCCTCCATGGCATCCGCACCTTCGAAGCGACGGGCCGGAATGCCGAAGGCCCGGGCCACCTGAACAAAATCCGGGTTGTCGGACAGATCCACCGAGGACAGGCGGCCCTCGTAGAACAGTTCCTGCTGCTGACGCACCATGCCCAGATACTGGTTGTCGAACAGCACGATCTTCACCGGCAGTCCGTAGCGACCCAGGGTGGCCAACTCCTGCACATTCATCATGAAGGAGCCGTCACCGCTGACGTTGATCACCCGGGCGTCGGGGTGGGCCAGCTGGGCACCGATGGCCGCCGGCAGGCCAAAGCCCATGGCACCCAGGCCACCACTGGTCAGGTGCCGGCGGGGATGATGGAAGCCGTAATACTGGGCCACCCACATCTGGTGCTGCCCCACGTCACAGGCCACATAGGTCTGATCCCCGGCCCGGCGGGACAGGGCATCCAGGAACCGCAGGGCCGGGAAACCGCCCTCGGGCCGCTCCGGCGGCAGCCTGAACCCTTCCGTCCGGCGGGAGCGGGCACACCGCTCGCGCCAGTCATCAATGGACAGCGGCAGGGCCAGGCGCGGCAGCCACTGATTGAGATCACCCACCAGGGCCACTTCGGGCGCCCGCAGCTTGGCCATTTCCGCCGCATCCACATCCAGGTGGATCACCCGGGCGTCGGGGGCGAAGGCCGCCAGGCGGCCGGTGGCACGGTCATCGAAACGGGCACCCACCACCAGCAGCAGGTCCGAGGCCTGCACCGCCCGGTTGGCACAGGGGGCGCCATGCATGCCCAGCATGCCCAGGTTGAGGGGATCATCGGGCGGCAGCAGACCGACCCCCTTCAGGGTGGTCACCACCGGCGCGCCGGTACGGGCGACGAAATCACGAAACGCCGCCACCCCATGGCCCAGGGCGACACCGCCGCCGGCATAGATCACCGGTCGCCGGGCGGCACCCAGCAGGTCGAGGGCGCGGGCCAGTGCCGCCTCGTCCGGTGTCTCGGCCTCGCCGGATGTCCGGTGCCCGAGAGCCGAACCGGAGGACAGCTGGGCGGGGGCCAGCTGCACGTCCTTGGGGATATCCACCCACACCGGACCGGGGCGCCCTTCCTGCGCCAGATGAATGGCCTCTTCCAGGACGGCTTCCAACTCGTCCACATGACGCACCAGGTAGCTGTGCTTGGTGATGGGCAAGGTCAGCCCCAGGACGTCGGTCTCCTGGAAGGCATCGGTGCCCAGCAGGCCGGTGGGTACCTGGCCGGTAATCACCAGCAGGGGAATGGAGTCCATGTGGGCGTCGGCCACGGCGGTGATGAGGTTGGTGGCACCGGGTCCGGAGGTGGCGATACAGACCCCCAGACGACCGCTGGCACGGGCATGGCCGTTGGCGGCAAATGCCGCCCCCTGCTCGTGGCGGGTGAGGATATGGCGGATGGGAGTGGCATCCTGGGCCATGGCATCATAGAGGGGCATGATGGCGCCGCCGGGATAGCCGAACACCGTCTCCACCCGATGGCGCTTGAGCACCTCCAGAACCACCCAGGCACCATTTCGGGTGGGGCTGTCCGACATTGGGTGGGGTGAAGCGGTGTCGGCGTCGGCGGGCATGGGCGATATCTCCTGCGGTGATGTCGGTTGACGAAAAAGCCATGGGCAATAAAAAACCCCGGGTTTCAAGGCCCGGGGTTTTTTGGATTCTGATCAGTGTTGCTGGATCGTCAGCGCAACAAGCCCCCGGGCCGTGGTGTGTCCACGACTACCAGTACCAGGAAGCTGACTACGCTGTGAATCATGTGTCTGGGTTGCTCGGAGTTTGTTGAGAGCTTGAGTCTGATATTAGGCAGACGCGACGAAGATCGCAAGAAAAAATCCGCCGCTCAACCATCATCAGGCAGACCGGCGACGGCACGGCGCAGCACCGTGATCACCGGCTTGCGTCCGGACACCCCCAGATGCCGTGCCACCGTTTCCCAGGGGCGCTGCTGGATCACCCGCATCACCAGGGCATCCCTGTGGTCCTCCGCCAGGGATTCGGTGGACGCCGCCAGGCCGCGAATCACGCCGGCATGCAGGGCGGGCAGGCAGGCCTCATAGACCCGCCGCCCCCGGGCAAAGGCGGCAATCACCCGACGATCCTCACCGGACAGGGGCGCAAGCGTCAGGCCCTGGAACAGGCCGGCCGCCAGATCCGGCGCCATCCCCCGCAGGGGATCGGACAACAGCATCGGCAGGGTGCGGCCAAACCCGGCCCGCACCGGGTCCAGCCCCCCCTGCCCCTCCGTGGTCAGGGCCTGCAGCACGGTCACCGCCCAGCCCCCGCTGCTCACTTCCGGCTTCACCCCCACCCGCACCGGACAAAAACCCTGCCCGGTCCAGAAACGCAGCAACGGGGCCGTCCCGCCGAAACCGGCACCGATCAGGTCGATGCCCGCCTCCCGAGCCTCCTCGACCAGGGCCTGCACCAGGGCAGTGCCCAACCCCCGCCCCTGGGCGGCGGGGTGGACGGCGATACGCACCACGCGGCGATAGCGCAGCATCCCCCCCGAGGGCGGCATGTCGCCGTAAAGCATCAGACTCACAGGCAGAAAATGCCCCTGGGGACGACGCTCTCCCGCCCAGACGGACCGGCACAGCCCCGCCCCCAGTTCACCTTCATCCGCCAGCAGGGCCACGGCGGCCGCCCGTCCCCGATGCATCAGGCCGACCACCTTCAGGGCCGGGTCATCCAGCATCCGCTGCAGATCCGACGGACGGGTGCGGTAATGGGCCAGGCTCAGCAGACCGAAAATATCTCCAAGCAGGGCCTCGTCCCCGGCCAATTGCTCGCGGGAAAAGGCTTTGCGCTCACAGGTCCCGGGCCGGGCATCGGTCATGGACGCATCCTCCGCCGCCTCCGCGTCCAGCAGCAGACCGCGGGCCATGAGGGCCTCCAGCGGATCATCCACGGCCCAGCGCACCGGGGTTTTCAGGTGCAGGTGACGGGTATCGGGCACGCGCCGCGCCAGGGTGCGGCGAAAACGCACGGCAAATCCCCGCCCTCCCCCCTCGTAGCCGTGAATGGTCCCCGTGAAGGCGATGGGACGGCGGGCCATCAGACAGGCGGCGAGCCACTGGTCCAGCCATTGCGCGGGGATGCCCGCGGCCTCGTCCACCAGCATCAGATCCGGAACCGGATCGGGGACGCCATCGGGTGGGAAATACTGCAACACCGACGCCCCCAGGCACAGCCGCCCCGGTTCGTGTACCGCGGCGGGGGGAAGCAACCCCTTGGCCTGCTCGAACAGGGGCCCCAGGGCCGAGAGCCGGGGAGCGGTCACGCCGATATGAATGCCCTCGCCACCGGACCGGGAGACCGTCATGAGTTGCGCTGCGGCAATGCCCAGGGCCGCGGTCTTGCCGCGGCCGCGATCGGCCGTGATCACCAGCACGGGCGCGGCCCGTCCTTCGGCAAGATCCCTGACGGCCTGCACGGCATCGCGCTGATCCTCGGTCAGGCAGGGGTCCCCGGTCGCCCCCTGAGGCAACCAGCCCCGAGGCACGGGCCACGATGAGACGGCGGCATCCGGTCCCGGGAACGGCACGGCGGCCCGATGCAGTTGCTGCCGGAAACGGTGCAGGAACAGGGAGTCTGGATGGCTCTTGGCGGCGGGCAGGATCAGCAGCAGGACACCCCCACCTCGCAGCGCCCCGGAGGCGGCGCCCAGGGCATCGGCGGACAGCCCGTCGGCGGCATCGAAGACCAGGGCATCCAGATCCCTGCCCAGCAGGCTGTCGGCCCGGGACAGCGGCACATGCTCGACAGCCACCGGAGGCGCCCCCCCGACCCAGGCCACGCGACTACCGGCAGGCAGGGTGGCGCACCACTGCGCCACCTTGACACTCCCTGAAACCTCAAGGGCCTCCAGGCAGATCAGGCGGCGATGAAGAACAGAAGTTGGCGGCATGGATACATTTCCGATGAAGCAGGAAGCAGCGGATCAACGGCCCTGTTTGTGACGGAGTTTGCAATTTCTGCACATACATCACGAAATTGAAAAACAATCAGGGCAAATTAGTGATGGCGCCCCGCCAAGGCCGGGCGTATGATGAGAGGCGCAGTTGCCCTGTTAATCACCATGCACGGAAGTCCGCCTGTCTTTTCAAGGCAATCGACCGCCGCCGGTTTCAGCAGGAACGCTGCGAGTATATTTTTTCCTACGAGGTAATACGCAGTGCTGACCGGTACCGTGAAGTGGTTCAATGAAGGCAAGGGCTTTGGTTTCATCACGCCCGACGACGGTGGCAAGGATATCTTTGTCCACTTTTCCGCAATCGAAGGCGGCGGTTTCAAGACCCTGGCCGAAGGCCAGAAGGTGACTTTCGAAACCCAGAAGACCCCGAAGGGGCTGGCGGCTTCCAACGTCAAGCCCGCCTGAAGTCAGGGATGGCTGGATCCTGATCCGTACGGGTCCCGTTTGACCCGTCGGGTTGGCATGCACCGAATCCGCAGACAGGAACCCCGCCATTGGCGGGGTTCTTTATTTGGGCTGTATACGCCTTATCGATTCAGCAGCTTCTCGATCTGGGCAAAGCTCTGCACCGGCCCCTCGGCGGAGATCTCCACCCCCAGCTGACGCCCGATCTGGGTCAGCGAGAACACGCCACGCACCACTTCGCGGCCATTCTCGAATTCCACCACCAGACCATGCTGACGCCCGGCCTCCCGCAGGGTGGCAACGATATCCCCGACCCGGGCCAACACCACGTCGTAATGATCAATGGCACTGATGTCGTTGCGGTGAGTCATCACATGCTTGACCGCGAGCGCGTTGTGGGCGATGCGCTCGTCGGACACCACCTTCACCGGGCGCTCGCCCAGGATGTCACGGGCGGTGACCACACCCTGGATCTGATCGTCGTCGGAGACCACGATCAGCAGACGCACCCCGGAGTGGATCATCTTCTGCAGCGCGGCATCCATGGCGGTTTCGGGAGAGACGGTGACGGCCTCCACCCGACGAAAGTCCGTCATCACGTCCACGGCCGGGTCTTCCATGGTGACCCGCTGCGGTAGCCCCTGACGGAAGCGATGCACCACCGCATCGTCGGTGAGGGCATGGGAGGGAACGAGAGTGTATCGAGCCATCAAAACCTCCTGATCATGGGGCGGGAAACCCGACCTTGTTGTTATATCGCCTGTCACAGCGAGTCTAGCACGGCCCCGGAATCAGGCATCGAACAGGGCGCTCAGCTGAAGACCCGGGTCCGGCGCCTTCATCAGGGCCTCGCCCACCAGGAAGGCATGCACTCCGGCACGGCGCATCCGCGCCACGTCCCCCGTCGTATGGATGCCGCTCTCCGTCACCACCAGTCGATTCTTCGGCATCATCGCCAGCAGATCCAGCGTGGTTTCCAGGCGGGTTTCAAAGGTCCGCAGGCTGCGATTGTTGATACCGATGATGCAGGCATCCAGGGCCAGGGCACGCTCCAGTTCGGGGGCATCGTGGACCTCCACCAGGACATTCATGCCCAGGTCATGGGAGAGCTTGAGCAATTCGGACAACTGGGTATCGTCCAGGGCGGACACGATCAGGAGCACGCAGTCGGCGCCCATCACCCGAGCCTCGTAGACCTGGTAGGGGTCGATGATGAAGTCCTTGCGCAGCACCGGCAGGGCGCAGGCGGCGCGGGCGTCTTCCAGATAGGCCTCATGCCCCTGGAAAAAATCGTGATCCGTCAGCACCGACAGACAGGCGGCACCGTGCTGCTCATAGGTGCGGGCAATGGCCACCGGGTCGAAGTCCTCCCGCAGCAGGCCCTTGCTGGGGCTGGCCTTCTTGATCTCGGCGATTACCGCGGGTTGTCCCGCGTTCACCCGATCCTCCAGGGCCTGCAGGAAGGGACGCACCGCCGGCGCGGCGTCCACGAAACGAGTCAGATCCTCCAGGGAGGTCCGGGCGCTGCGCTCATCCACCTCTTCGCGCTTGCGGGCCAGGATCTTCTTGAGGATATCGGGGGTATCGGTCATCGGGGTTCACGCCTTCAGGGATTGGGAGACACGGGCCAGTTCGTCCATGCGGGCCGCGGCGGCTCCGCTGTCGATCACCTCGCCGGCGCGGCGAATTCCCGCCTCCATGGAGTCCGCCAGGCCCGCCACGTGGATGGCGGCCCCGGCATTGAGCATGACGATGTCACGGGCCGGACCCGGCTCGCCGGCAAAGATCCGACGGATCAGGGCCAGGCTCTCCTCGGCGCCATCCACCCGGATGGCATCCAGGGGGGTGCGCTGCATGCCGAACTGCTCGGGGGCGATGACGCGGCTGGTCACCTCGCCGTCGCGCAGTTCCGCCACCCGGGTCGGTGCGCCGATACTGATCTCGTCCAGGCCGTCCTCCGCGTGCACCACCATCACATGCCGGCTGCCCAGCAGCTTGAGTACCTGGGCCAGGGGCTCCAGCCAGTGGGTGCTGAACACCCCCAGCACCTGATTGGGGGCACCGGCGGGATTGGTCAGCGGTCCCAGCACATTAAACAGGGTGCGCACCCCCATCTCCCGGCGGGGACCCACCGCATGCTTCATGGCACCATGGTGCCTGGGGGCAAACAGGAAACCCACGCCCACCTGGTTGATGCACTGGGCCACCTGCTCCGGCCCCAGATCCAGATTGACCCCGGCGGCCTCCAGCACGTCGGCACTGCCGGACTTGCTGGACACGGAGCGGTTGCCGTGCTTGGCCACCCGCCCGCCAGCGGCCGCCACCACGAAGGCGGAGGCGGTGGAGATGTTGAAGCTGCCGGAGGCATCCCCCCCGGTGCCGCAGGTATCCACCAGATGCCCGGCCTCCACCTCCACCCGGGTGGCCAGTTCCCGCATCACCGAGGCGGCGGCGGCCACTTCATCCACCGTCTCCCCCTTCATGCGCAGACCCACCAGGAAACCGCCGATCTGGGCCGGGGTGGCCTCGCCGGTCATGATCTGGCGCATCACGTGGACCATCTCGGGTCCGCTGAGATCACGCTGTTCGGTGACTGCGCGAATGGCTTCCTGCATGTTCATGATATGGCCCGCCCCCTGTCGTCGTGTGTGATCGGATTGTTGCGGCCACCCGGGGAGGGGTCAACCCTCGGCGGGGACTCCAGGAAATTCCTCAGCAGGTCGTGGCCATGTTGGGTGAGGATGGATTCCGGGTGGAACTGGACGCCTTCCACGTCCAGGGTGCGATGACGCACCCCCATGATCTCGTCCAGGGCCCCGTCCGGGGTCTCGGTCCAGGCGGTGACCTCCAGACAGTCCGGCAAGGAGGTCTTCTCGATCACCAGGGAGTGGTAACGGGTGGCCTCGAAGGGATCGGTCAGGCCCCGGAACACCCCCATGTCCTTGTGGTGAATCAGGGAGGTCTTGCCGTGCATGATCTCGCGGGCATGGACGATGCGGCCGCCGAAGGCCTGGCCGATGGACTGATGCCCCAGACAGACCCCAAGGATCGGGACCCTGCCGGCAAAATGGCGGATGGCGGCCAGGGAAATGCCCGCCTGATCCGGGGCGCAGGGACCGGGGGAGATGAAGATCCGCTCCGGCGCCATGGCCTCGATCTCGTCCAGGGTGATGGCGTCGTTGCGCCGCACCTCCACATCGGCCCCCAGCTCACCCAGATACTGGACCAGGTTGTAGGTGAAGGAGTCGTAGTTGTCGATCATCAGGATCATGTGTGCCGTACCGTAATGAGGTTGGCTGAACTCGGGAAAAGGCCGCGGGAAGCGGCGTCAGGATCGCCCCTTCCCACGCGTCGAGGCGGGCTGGATCTCCAGTCCCGACTCCGCCATGGCCACGGCGCGGAACACGGCGCGGCCCTTGTTCATGGTTTCCGCCCACTCATTGTCGGGCACGGAGTCATGGACCACCCCGGCACCGGCCTGGATATGCAGGGTCTGGTCCTTGATGACGGCGGTGCGGATGGCGATGGCGGTGTCCATGTTGCCCTGCCAGGACAGGTAGCCCACGGCGCCGGAGTAGATACCTCGCTTCACCGGTTCGAGCTCGTCGATGATCTCCATGGCGCGGATCTTGGGGGCGCCGCTCACGGTGCCCGCCGGGAAGGTGGCCCGCAGCACGTCCATGGCGGTCATGCCGGGGCGCAACCGGCCCACCACGTTGGAGACGATGTGCATGACGTGGGAGTAGCGCTCCACCACCATGCGCTCGGTGAGTTGCACACTGCCGACGCGGGAGACCCGGCCGGCGTCGTTGCGGCCCAGGTCGATCAGCATGAGGTGTTCGGCGATCTCCTTGGGATCGGCCAACAGGTCCTGCTCCAGGGCCCGGTCACTGGCCTCGTCCTCGCCCCGGGGCCGGGTGCCGGCGATGGGACGCACGGTGACCACCTCGTCCTCCAGACGTACCAGGATCTCCGGCGAGGAACCCACCACATGGTGGTCGCCCAGGTCCAGATAGAACATGTAGGGGGAAGGATTGAGACTGCGCAGGGCCCGATAGAGGTCCAGGGGACGGGCGCCGTAGGGGATGGATAGACGCTGGGACAGCACCACCTGCATCACGTCGCCGTCGACGATGTACTGCTTGCAGCGATCCACCGCCGCCTTGAAGCCTTCCTCGGTGAAGCCGGAGATGAAATCCGACTCGCTGACCTTGCGGGGGGCGGGATGGGCCGGTGGCAGATGGGTGATCCGGCGCAGTTGATCCTGCAGCTCATCCAGGCGACGCTCGGCGGACTCGCGCTCACCGGCACCGGCATGGACCACCAGGTAGAGCCGTCCCGCCAGGTTGTCGTAGACCACCACCTCGTCGGACACCATGAGCAGGATGTCGGGCACGCCCAGGGGATCGGGTTTTTCACCACCACCCAGGCGGGGCTCGATGTAGCGGATGGTGTCATAGCCGAAGTAGCCCACCAGCCCCCCGGTGAAGCGGGGCTGATCCGGCAGGTCCGGTACCCGGAAACGGGTCTGGAAGGTCTCGATCCAGGCCAGCGGGTCATCCACCCGGGCCTCTTCCACCACCCGGCCGGACTCCTCCACGCAGACCTGATGCCCACGAACCCGGACCACGGTCCGGGCGGGCAGGCCGACAAAGGAATAGCGGCCCCATTTCTCGCCCCCCTGCACGGACTCCAGCAGGTAGGAATAGGGACCGGAGCCCAGCTTCAGGTAGGTGCTCAGGGGGGTGTCGAGATCGGCCAGCACTTCACGGACCAGGGGGATGCGGTTGTAGCCCTGGCGGATCAGATCATCGAATTGTTCGGGACTCATGGGACGTTTCCGGTGGACAGATTGGCACGGCGGGTGAACGGGCTGCTGTCACCCACGCCATCGCGTCGACCGGACTAGAATGAGAATCCCAGGCATCAGGCTATCTGCTCCATGAGCCCCGGCAGTTGTTCGAGGCTGTCGATGACCGAATCCGGCTTTTGCTCCCGGATATCCTGGCCGTGATTATAACCATAAGTGACGCACACAATGCCAAACCCGGCGGCACGGGCGGCCTTCACATCGCTGCGGGAGTCCCCCACCATGAGGGCGTCCTTGGGATGGACGTCGAACTGATGGGCGGCATACAGCAAGGGGGCCGGGTCGGGCTTCTTCTGCGGCAGGGTATCGCCGGCCACCACCAATTCGAAGAAGTGGTCGATGTCCATGGCCCGCAGCAGGGGCGCCGTGAACCGGGCCGGCTTGTTGGTCACGCAGCCCAGACGCATGCCGGCTTCCGCCAGGACCTCCAGACCTTCGCGCACCCCCGGATAGAGCCGGCTACGGCCGGTATTGTTGTCCCGGTAGATGTCCATGAACAGGGCCAGCGCCCGTTCATACAGGTCCGGCTCGGGCTCGGCCTCCATGTCGCCGGTGAGGGCGCGCTTGACCAGGCGTTCCACCCCGTTACCCACCCAGAGCCGCACATTGGCCTCGCCCCGGGCGGGCATACTCAAAGCCTCCATCATGCGGTCCACACTGAAACTCAGATCCGGCACACTGTCCACCAGGGTACCGTCCAGGTCGATGAGCACCATCTTGGGCTGCGGAATCGTCATCGGCTTCACACCTTGGCCAGTTCAGCCCGCATGGCGGTGACGATGCTGTCATAGCGGTTGGGATCCTCCGCCCGGGCGGCACCGAAAATGGCGGAACCGGCGACAAAGGTATCGGCACCGGCGGCCTTGATCTCGGCGATATTGTCCACCTTCACGCCGCCGTCGATCTCCAGGCGGATGTCCAGCCCGGACTCGTCGATGCGGCGGCGGGCCTCCCTGAGCTTGTCCAGGGTGGCGGGGATGAAGCTCTGACCGCCGAAACCCGGGTTCACGGACATGAGCAGGATCATGTCCACCTTGTCCATCACATAGTCCAGATAGGACAGCGGGGTGGCGGGATTGAACACCAGGCCGGCCTTGCAGCCTTCGTTGCGGATCAGTTGCAGGGTGCGGTCGATATGTTCGGAGGCCTCCGGGTGAAAGGTGATGTAGTCGGCCCCGGCCTTGGCAAAATCGGGAATGATGCGGTCCACCGGCTTGACCATCAGATGGACGTCGATGGGGGCGGTGACGCCGTGCTTGCGCAGGGCCTCGCACACCAGGGGGCCGATGGTCAGGTTGGGAACATAGTGATTGTCCATGACATCAAAATGGACGATATCCGCGCCGGCGGCCAGCACCTGAGTGACTTCCTCACCCAGCCGGGCGAAGTCGGCGGAGAGGATGGAGGGCGCGATCAGATCAGGTTTTGCCATGGGTCTTTGCCTCGTTATTGTCGGCCATCCCGGCACCCGGCGGGAGCCGGGGCGGAGATAACGTTATTCGGTTTGCTTCCTTGGGTGGTGGAGGCAATGTAACCCAAGGCGCCGGGAAAATTAAGCATGGGGCGGCTTCACGGCCATGGCCACCGTGTATTCCCGCCCCTGCTTGACCTTGTCGTAGTTGCCGAAGACTTCCTTGAAGGCCCGCTCGATGAAGCGCCGTAATCCGGTGATGGTCACCACGTAGATCCGGCCGCCGGGGTGCATGTGATTGAGGGCATCGTACAGATACAGGTACAGCATCTCCTTGCCCACCTTGGCCGGCAGATTGGAGGTCACCAGATGGAAGCGGCGATCGCCCACGGCGGAAAAACCGTTGCTCAGGAAGGCCTCGGTATTGACGATGCCGTTCAGGCGGGCATTCCTTGCCGCATACTCCACCGCGACGAAGTCCTTGTCCACCAGGCAGGTATGCCCCCGGGGCGCCAGACGGGCCAGGGTCAGGCCGATGGGGCCGTAACCACAGCCCAGATCCAGGCAGTCATCGGTCTCGTTCACCTCGATGAAATCCAGCAGCAGATGGGTGCCGGCATCAATGCCCCGGGGTGAGAACAGACCCCAGGTGGTGTGGAAATTCAGGGACTGGCCCCGCAGGGTATCGGCAAAGACAATGTCTTCCCGCAGAGAACGGATGTAGGCGTCACGTTCCATGGGTCAGGATCCTGGTTCCAGCGCGGCAAACAGGGTCTCGGCATCGGCGATGGCCTTTTCCGGATCATCGTCCAGCACGCAAAAATGGCCCATCTTGCGACCGGGCCGGGCCTCGCTCTTACCGTAGAGATGCAACTTGGCGCCGGGATGATCCAGTAATTCGGCCCAGCGGGGCTCCCCTTTGGCCCACAGGTCGCCCAGCAGATTCACCATCACCACCGGTGACAACAACCGCGTGTCGCCGAAGGGCAGCCCGCAGACCGCCCTCACCTGCTGTTCGAACTGGGAAGTGACGCAGGCGTCCAGGGTGTAATGGCCGCTGTTATGGGGACGAGGGGCGATCTCGTTCACCCGCAACTCACCGGCCGTGGTGATGAAGAATTCCACCGCCATCACACCGCAGTAATCCAGGGCATCGGCCAGGTGGGTGGCGGCACGGCGGGCCACCTCCGCCATCTCTTCAGGGATGCGCGCCGGCACGATGCTCATGTGCAGGATGCCGTGCCGGTGAATATTCTCGGCCACGGGGTAGCAGAGGGTTTCGCCCTCGGCACTGCGGGCCAGCACCACGGAGATCTCCCGCTCCAGGTCAAGACGTCGTTCCAGCACACAGGGCACCTGCCCCAGCTGGTCGAAAGCATCACGGGCCGCCTGTGCCGAATCCACGCCGATCTGGCCCTTGCCGTCATACCCTAGCGCGGCACGCTTGAGGATGGCCGGCCCGCCCACGGCCGCGAAGGCAGACTCGACCTCGTCCAGGGCCGTCACCACCCGGAAAGGGGCCGTATCCAGACCGCAGGACTGGATCATGGCCTTTTCCCGCGCCCGGTCCTGGGTACGCTCCAGGGCCTCGGCACCGGGACGGACCGGAATGAAGCTGGCCAGGGTACGCAGGGTGTCCGCCGGGATGTTCTCGAACTCGGTGGTGACGACGGCACAACGGGTGGCCATCTGCTCCAGCGCCCAGGCATCCCCGTAGGCGGCATGGAGATGCTCGTCGGCCATGCGGCCGGCGGGGCTGCCCGTGTCCGGATCCAGCACCAGTACCCGGTAACCCAGGGTACGGGCAGCCACGGTGAACATGCGGCCCAGCTGGCCGCCGCCCAACATTCCCAGAGTATTACCCGGCAGGATCATGACGGTTCAGGCAGGCTCATGGCCAGTACCGAGTCGCGCTGGCGACGACGGAACTGTTCCAGTTGATCGGCAAGGGCGGCATCCTGATTGGCCAGCATGGCCACCGCGAACAGACCCGCGTTGGCGGCCCCGGCCTCGCCGATGGCGAAGGTGGCCACGGGAATGCCCTTGGGCATCTGCACGATGGACAGCAGCGAATCCTGCCCCTTGAGATACCGGGACGGCACGGGCACGCCCAGCACCGGCACGGTGGTCTTGGCCGCCAGCATGCCCGGCAGATGGGCGGCACCGCCGGCACCGGCGATAATGCAGCGGATACCCCGCGCGGCGGCCTGTTCGGCATACTCGAACAACAGGTCCGGAGTACGGTGGGCCGAGACCACACGGGCCTCGAAGGGCACGCCGAAGTCTTCCAGTTGCGAGACGGCGTGCTGCATCACGGGCCAGTCGCTCTGACTGCCCATGACCACGCCTACGAGAGGGGATTGATTTTTCATCGGCGAAGCTTAAGTGAAGCGGCCATGGGGGACAAGTTCACAGGGTGTGAAAGCCCCTGTCTATAGTAGAATGGCCGATTGTTCAGCCATTTTTCGGTAGCCTGCCATGACCGCCGCCCTCTTTGAAAGCCAGATCAAGAGCCTGCCCCTGATCCACCGGGGCAAGGTGCGGGATATCTATGCCGTGGACGAGCGGCACATGCTCATCGTCACCACCGACCGGCTCTCGGCCTTCGACGTGATCCTGCCCACCCCCATCCCGGACAAGGGCCGGGTTCTGACGCAAATCTCCCAGTTCTGGTTCGAGCGGCTGGCCCATGTGGTGCCCAACCAGCTCTGCGAGCTGACCCTGGCCGACGTGATCCCCGACCCGGTGGAGCGGGCACCGCTGGAGGGTCGCGGCATCGTGGTCAAGCGCCTCAAGGCCCTGCCGGTGGAAGCCGTGGTGCGGGGCTATCTGATCGGCTCCGGCTGGAAGAGCTACCAGGCAGACGGCAGCGTCTGCGGCATCACCCTGCCCCCGGGCCTGCGCATGGCCGATCGCCTGCCGCAACCCATCTACACCCCCTCCACCAAGGCCGCCGTGGGCGAACACGACGAAAACGTGGACTTTGCCCATACCGAACGCGCACTGGGTCCGGCGGTGGCGGCACAGGTCAGGGATACGGCCCTGCGCCTGTACCAGGAGGCCGCCGCCTACGCCCTGGAGCGAGGCATCATCATCGCCGACACCAAATTCGAGTTCGGCCTGGACGAACACGGCGTCCTGCACCTGATTGACGAGGCACTGACCCCGGACTCCTCCCGCTTCTGGCCGGCGGACACCTACACCCCCGGAATGAGCCCACCCTCCTTCGACAAGCAATACCTGCGGGATTATCTGGAGACCCTGGACTGGAACAAGGCCGACCCCGGCCCGGCACTGCCGGAAGATGTGGTCAAGCAAGTGGCGGATAGATACCGTGAGGCCCTGGAACGCCTCACCGGCTCGGGCCTGGACTGATGTCCAGTTCCCCGCCCAGCGGCCTGTTCATCACGGGGACCGACACCGGTATCGGCAAGACCGTGGTGGGATGCGCCCTGGTCCGCGCCCTGGCAAGGCATGGTCGGACGGTGATCGTGCGAAAACCTGCCGAGTCCGGCTGTGAGTGGCGTGACGGGGCGCTTTGGCCCGCCGACGGGGCCCGCCTGATGGTGGCGGCAGGCAGGCAGGGACTGGACCAGATCACCCCCTATCGTTTTGAACATGCCCTGGCCCCGGACCGGGCGGCCCGACTGGCGGGCAACCCCTTGTTCCTGGCGGATCTGATCAGGGCCTGTCACGCCCCGGATGAGGATGGGAAGGGAGACTGTCTGCTGGTGGAAGGCGCCGGCGGGTTCTACTCTCCCCTGACCGAAGACGGGCTGAACGCCGACCTGGCTCAGGCCCTGGCCATGCCCGTCGTGCTGGTGGCGCCGGACCGTCTGGGGGTCATCAACCATGTCCTGCTGATCGCGGAGGCCATCCGGCATCGGAACCTGTCACTGGCGGCGGTGGTACTCAATCACAGCGAAGGCCCCGCGCCCGTCGGCATGGATAACGGAGCCGACATCGGCAGGCGCCTGTCGGTGCCCGTCCTGGGTTTCCCACGGGAAACGGATCCGGCGGCCGAAACGGCCGCCGACCGGATCGCCCGGGCCGTCACTGCCCGGATGCGCAGGGCGTGAACAATTCCTCCAGACGCTGCCCCAGCGCCCGGTAGATCTCCAGGGCGGCCTTTTCCTGCAGGCAACGGGCGAACTGCGGCACCCAGCCACACAGATGCTCCCACAGATCACGCCAACCGTAAGGCGAGTTGGGAAGATCCTGCTCCAGGTACCAGGCCGCATAGATGAGTTGCATGGCCAGGGAGTCCGGCGCCCGCCCCTGAAGGGCGATGCCGGCCTGCCGGTACAGGACCAAAAGATTGTGGGTACCGCCCGCCATCACCTGATCGGACCAGGCTGACTCCCGGGCGGGGCATTCTTCTTCGGTGAAGAGCCGCTGATACTCATGACGCAGCACCGGCAGTCCCAGCATCCGCAACTCCGGCAGGGCCGGCTTGAGCCAGACCCAGCTATCCGCCATCTCCTCCATGGTTTCCAGTGTATCCATGGTGGGGGGCGACAGCAGCCCACTTAGAATGCAGAGCTCATCGACATCAAGCTGATCTCCTGGCAAGGGATTTTCCATGACAGCCCCGATTGATATGCCCCCAAATCGCAATTTCATCATCTCAGTATCTTTACAGGATGGGACTATGCCCCTCGGGATGGACTCGAGGAATGGAAAATCCGCACCAAGTTGAGCCGAGTCAATTAAAACCTTCGACCCGGAAACGGACATGGGAAAACCGGGTCAAGGCAGCATCCGCCATGACTCCACGTAGACATTGCCCAACCCCTGAATCGCCTTGATACGCAGGTTGCGCTCCAGCTCCCAGGCATCGGGGGGATACTGGTTGTTCCAGGCGTAATAGCGACGCTCATCCCAGCGGCTCAAACGAAAGCCATAGGTGTCCCGCATGTAGAGCATGGTACGAGCGATGCTGCCCTTGGCCGCATCGGGCGGCTCGGCACGGCGTAGCCAGCGACTGATGCGGATCTCGCAGTCTCCATAGCGATCCCCGAACCAGAACACGCGCCCCCAGTCGTAATTGGATCGGCGTCCATTGATATAGCCGACGCTGGGATAGAGATTGTGCAGGTCATTATGAGCCGCCAGGAAACCAGGGTCGACCCGCTGACAGCATTCACGTCCCGACAGGGTTCGACCCGATGCGGAACGGCAGGCCTCATAACGTTCCGGCTCTTGCCAGCAGCGCCGGGACTGACCAAACCAGGAAGCGGGGAAGACGTGCTCGGCCTCGACCCTCAAGGCCCGTGACTCGGTCACCAGGGACTCAAGGCCGCAACTGCCCAGATCCACCCTCAGGTCGCCGTCATACCGACAACCGCAATAGAAGGTATGAGGCCGGTCCGCGTGGACGCGCTCATAGAGGGCTCTACGGGCCAGACTCCAATTGGCTGCCGTCACCGGCAATACCTCCGCCGGCACCGGCTCGTGGCGGTAACGCCAGGCATCCGGCAGCAGCGGCTGCACCATACCTCGGGTCTGATGGATACCCTGGCGCAACTCCGGCGGCAGCAGATCCAGCGCCCAATGGGGCATTTGGAATACGCCCAGCAAGGATGTACAGGCCAGGACCGCGCCCAGCAACCAAAAACGGGAGCGGCGAGGGACGGGACGGGATCCGGCGGATTTGCGCGGAGAGGAATGACGGCGGGCCATGGATCAGAAATCAGACGAAACGGAAAACGACGGGCGCGAAACACCGGCATCGATCCTGGGCAGCCTCGGAACAAGGCTGCCCGTGATAATGCCGGGATCATGCCGCGACTGCATCACACGCAGACCCGGACGCCCGCGGGGCAAGACCCTAAGGCCGCGCCGCGACAGCAGATTACTTGGCGGCGGCAGCCTGCTCGATGGCCTCGAGCAGCTGGGCATCCAGTTCGGGAAGCACCGGGATTTCCTCGCCGGCGGCACCCTTGACCTGCTCCAGCAACTGCTCGGAAACCTTGCGCAGCTCCCGATACTGCTCCACCAGCTTGGTGCTGTTTTCCAGGGCGGTCTGCAAGGTGCTCACCTTTTCATCCAGTTCACGCTTTTCCTTGCGCAGACCGGAGAGCTGGGTTTCCAGCTGCTTGCGGGCGGTGGCTTCGTCATGTTTCTGCTTCTTGAGCTGCCGCAGTTTCTTCATGACGTCTTCAGGCGTATCGGCCAGGGCCTTGTTGATGGCCTTGAGGGCCTTGTCCTTTTCGGCCAGCTGTTCCTTGATGGACTTCATTTCCTTGGTGTGAGCCACGCGCTCCGCGGCCATGTCCTGCTCACCGCTCTGTAGCCGGGAAAGGGCCTCTTCGCGGGCGGCATCCGCCAGGATCTGCGCCTTCTCGCTGGCCTTGACCTTCTTTTCCATGGCATCAATGGCCTGCCGGGCCTGCTCATTGGCCTGCTTGATCTTTACATCCGCCTCGTTGCCTCTCTGGATGGCAACGTCAAGAGCGGCCTTAAGCTCATCGGTGCTGCACTCAGGGTCCAGACCCAGGGCATCCGTGGCCCCCTTCATCAGCATCTGCTTGCTGATGGCAAGTTCTTTCCAGACCTTCAACTGCAGTTCTGCTTCAGCTTGATTCACATATGACTCCTGCACGGGTATTTCAGATGGTAGGGGTAGAGATTTTGGGCGCGCATTCTACATGAGTTGAGGACCAAATGCTGCATCCAAAGTCAAGCGCCCGCGAATGGCATCGCGGGCACGGGAAAGAAAAGGCCTCAACAGGTGAGCGGAACGCCGGGAACGCCGTTCAAGCGGCCCGATAGACACCCCGCCGGGGCGAATTCAGACGCCCATGCTTCTTGAGGTAACCCAGGGTCTGACTGATGTTCTTCACGTTCAGGCCTGCCGCCGCGGCTCGCTCCCGAATTTCGCCGATGGACATCTCGGACTCCGAGGCCACAATCTCGCAGATCACCTGACTGGGACCGGCATCATCAGCGGCTCGGGAGGCACGCCCCCCGGATGCCTTGCCACCCAGCTTGCTGATCTCGCGGTCCAGGGCCGCCAGCTCCTTGCGATGTCGACGCACCAGTTCGCGACGCTGTTCACGCAGGGCCTGGCGCTGTTCGCGCACCTCCTCCTCCTTGGCCGCAGCCTCCTGCTCTTCCCGCTTGCGCGCCAGTGCATAGAGTTCCTGGGCGGACATCTCCATAGGGTTTTTCATGGTCTCGGTCATTCATCTCTCCGGAAAATCATACGGCAGGCCGATGATTCTAAATAGCAGCCCACACGCTTCATATTATTTTTAGGACAGAACAATCCATACCGGAACAACCACAACATTCCATCACGACCTACGGCCGCGAAGTCACGACGGGAACCGGAATACGGATATATTCGGCCCATACCCTGAATGAGCAAATCACACATATTGCGTGTGCCGTGATTATGACATAAGAGCAGCATGATTTTCACATCAGCCAAAGAAATTATTGTATATTTCGCCGCTCCGGACTCAGCCTTGAAAGATGATCCTCCACCGCCGCCGGATCGGCATCCACTTATCAGCCTCAGGCAAAAGCATGCATATCCAGGCTCGCGATTGTCGGCCTCGCACGGAGGCCCGCCACACATCAACGACTCACCCCACGCCACATACATAGGCCTGGATAAACAGCTTTCAGGACAGCAACTTGCAGATCCATTTCGACCAGGACCGAAGAATCGGACCCATCCGCCGGATCTCGCAAGCGCGGTAAAGATAGTGAGGCATCATGGGCGAACCGAGCCTGAATGCCCTCGCCATATCCAGCCGGCATTGCGCGACAATTCAGAGCGGGGTCGACAGATTCAAGCCGAAGATCCATCAACATGCCCAGCCTTCGTGGGCGACCTGACTCAAAGCCGGCCCGAATCAAACATCAGCAGATATGCGTGATTTGGAGATGGCTCAAACCGGGTCATCATGCGCAGGAAACTTCATCCCCGGGCGGCCAAGCCCGCCCCTGAGCGATCTCCGGGCGACGGGGCAGGAAGGTGCGGGAGCGGTACACAGGCAACCGATGCAAAGCACCGACACTTCCCCTATAATCCCGGGTTCAGTCTGAGGAGCGCTGCAACGGGCCCTTCGGTCCGCCAGGCTCAGACACCTCCTAAAACGGCGCTCGCTGTATCCGCGATGGCGGTCGGCGAGTGACGTCATTTCCCCCGTCCCCATCGCACCCTCGCCCAACGCTTTTTGAGGAGTGTGTTGAATGAATGCCGTGGTAGATACCAAGAACCAGGATTTCTTTGTCAAGGACATGTCCCTGGCCGACTTCGGCCGCAAGGAAATCGCCATCGCCGAGACCGAAATGCCCGGCCTGATGGCCACCCGGGAGGAATTCGCCAAGTCCCAACCGCTCAAGGGCGCCCGCATTGCCGGCAGCCTGCACATGACCATCCAGACGGCGGTGCTGATCGAGACCCTCCAGGCCCTGGGCGCTGATGTGCGCTGGGCCTCCTGCAACATCTTCTCCACCCAGGACCACGCCGCCGCCGCCATCGCGGCCACCGGCACCCCCGTGTTCGCCTTCAAGGGTGAAACCCTTGAAGAATACTGGGACTTCTGCCACCGGATCTTCGAGTGGTCCGACGGCGGCACCCCCAACATGATCCTGGACGACGGCGGTGACGCCACCCTGCTGATCCACCTGGGCGCCCGCGCCGAGCAGGACCTGTCCGTGGTGGAAAACCCCACCAACGAGGAGGAGCAGGTGCTGTTTGCCCAGATCAAGGCGCGGGTCAAGCAGCAGCCCGGCTGGTACTCCAACATCCTGAAGAACATCAAGGGTGTCACCGAGGAAACCACCACCGGCGTGCATCGTCTCTACCAGATGGCCAAGGAAGGCGCCCTGCCCTTCCCCGCCATCAACGTCAACGACTCGGTCACCAAGTCCAAGTTCGACAACCTCTACGGTTGCCGCGAGTCCCTGGTGGACGCCATCAAACGGGCCACCGACGTGATGATCGCCGGCAAGACCGCCGTGGTCTGCGGCTACGGCGACGTGGGTAAAGGCTCCGCCCAGTCCCTGCGCGCCCTCTCCGCCCAGGTGTGGATCACCGAAATCGATCCCATCTGCGCCCTGCAGGCGGCGATGGAAGGCTACCGGGTGGTCACCATGGACGAAGCCTGTGACAAGGCCGATATTTTCGTCACCGCCACCGGCAATTTGAACGTGATCACCGCCGAGCACATGGCCCGTATGCGTGACCAGGCCATCGTCTGCAACATCGGCCACTTCGATTCCGAGATCGACGTGGCCGGTCTGCGCAAGTATCAGTGGGAAAACATCAAGCCCCAGGTGGATCATGTGATCTTCCCCGACGGCCACCGCATCATCCTGCTGGCCGAAGGCCGTCTGGTGAACCTGGGCTGCGGCACCGGCCATCCCAGCTTCGTCATGTCCAACTCCTTCACCAACCAGGTGATGGCCCAGATCGAGCTGTGGCAGCACGGCGACAAGTACCAGAACGACGTCTACGTGCTGCCCAAGCACCTGGACGAGAAGGTGGCCTCCCTGCACCTGAAGAAGATCGGCGCCCAGCTGACCCGCCTCACCGAGCAGCAGGCCAAATACCTGGGCCTGTCGGTGGACGGACCGTTCAAGCCGGAACATTACCGGTACTGATCGGACGGGGTTGACCCTCCCCCGCCCCTCTCCCCCGGGAGAGGGGTTTTTTGCGCCCATCGGATCACGCTTCCCGCTTCCCGCAATCCCTTGCGGAGGTTCTATGAAATCCCAACTTCGACACGAACGCACCTTCAGCTTCGAGTTCTTCCCACCCAAGAACGAAGAGGGTGTGGAAAAACTGCGCAAGACCTGGAGCCGGCTGGCCAGACTGGAACCGCGCTTTTTCTCCGTCACCTACGGCGCCGGTGGCTCCACCCAGGCCCGTACCCTGGAGACGGTGCTGGATATCCACACACATTCGGGCATCGCCGCCGCCCCCCACCTGTCCTGCATCGACTCCACGGCGGAACAGATGCGATCCATCCTCAAGACCTACATGGACAATGGGCTGCGCCATATCGTCGCCCTGCGCGGGGATCTGCCCTCCGGCATGCGTGAACCCGGCGAGTTTCGCTACGCCAACGAACTGGTGGAATTCATCCGTCGCGAGACCGGCGATCACTTCACCCTGGAAGTCGCCGCCTACCCCGAGTTCCATCCTCAGGCCCCCAGCGCCTTCAAGGACCTGGAGAACTTCAAGCGCAAGGTGGAGGCCGGTGCCGACTCGGCCATCACCCAGTATTTCTATTCGGCGGATGCCTATTTCCGCTTCGTCGACGACTGCGAGCGTATGGGCATCAACATCCCCATCGTGCCGGGCATCATGCCCATCACCAACTACAAACAGCTGGCCCGCTTCTCCGACGCCTGCGGCGCCGAGATCCCCCGCTGGATCCGCAAGCGCCTGGAAGCCTACGGGGATGACCTGGACGCCATCCGGGCCTTCGGTGAAGAGGTGGTCAGCCGCATGTGCGATCAGCTCCTGCACGAAGGCTCGCCGGGTCTGCATTTCTACACCATGAACCAGGCCGGCCCCGTCTCGGCCATCTGGAAGAACCTGGGCCTGACCCCGCAACCGGAATGAGAGTCCCTCGCTGCTATCTGGATCACCCCCTGGCCGTCGGCCGGGAAGTCGCCCTGGACGAACGGGTCCACCGCCATGTGGTGCAGGTCCTGCGCCTGCGCACCGGTGCCCCGCTGATCCTCTTCAACGGCGACGGCGCTGAATACACGGCCACGCTGATCCAGGCCGAACGACGGGCCTCGGCGGCGCGCATCGAGGCCCGCGTCCCCCGGGATACCCGGCCGGCCCTCCCGGTCACCCTGGCCCAGGGCATCGCCAAGGGGGATCGCATGGATTACGGCCTGCAGAAGGCCACGGAACTTGGGGTGTCCCGGATCCAGCCAGTGATCACCCGCCGCACCGTGGGCGGCGACGACGAGCGACGCCTGGACAAGCGCATGACCCATTGGCGGGGAGTGGTCATCAGCGCCTGTGAACAGTGTGGACGCAACGATATTCCCGAACTGTTGCCGCCCATGCCCCTGACGCGCTGGCTGGGGGCGTACCGAAGCGGCCCGGGGGCGGAGGAACAGGCACTGGGGCTAGTGCTGGACCCGAGGGCCACCCACGGCCTCACCGGCATCAGGGACCGACCGGCATCGATCCACCTGCTGATCGGCCCCGAAGGAGGGCTGGAGGAAAACGAGATCGGCCAGGCCATCCATGAAGGCATGACGCCGGTCCGGCTGGGACCGCGAATCCTGCGCACCGAAACCGCCGGCGTGGCGGCCCTGGCGGTGATTCAGGCCCTTTGGGGCGACCTGGGAGACTGATTGCTTCAGAGCCGGCTCAATACATCCTGAAGCATGTGCTCGATGCCCTCGAAGGCGGGGATCATGCACAGTACCCCGCTGGCCCTGACCCGGGCCGCCACCGCCGCCGGGTCATCCTCCCGCCGGGGCAGATTCTGGATGTCGGCCGGGTTCAGGGTCACCGGATGGGGAATGCCTCGCACCTGCAGGGCGTAGTACTCCAACCCGGGCAAGCGCTCGATCCCGTGCATGACCACAAAACGGTTGATGCGGGTCTGACGCTCCCTGGGCACACCCAACAGGGTGTCCAGGGAGACGATAGGCACCTGGGACTGACGCCATTCAAACACGCCCCGCAACCAGTCCGGCGCGCTCGCCACTTCCCGCACCACCTGCTGGGTCACCACCTCGACCACGGCGGACTGGGGCAGGAGCAGGTTCTGCTCCTGGAGGGAAATGATGAAGGCATGGACACTGTCGCTGATGAACTCGCTCATGCCGCCCCCCCGCTACCTTGATGCTCATCGAGCACTTCCCGAATCTGCGTCAGCAGGTCCATCTCCTGATAGGGCTTGCCCAAATAGCGGTTGACACCGATCTCCATGGCCCGTTGCCGGTGTTTGTCGCCGGTCCGGGAGGTGATCATGATGATGGGCAGGCGGCGTAGACGGGCATCATTACGGATGTGGGTGGCCAGTTCAAAGCCATCCATGCGCGGCATCTCAATGTCCAGCAACATCAGATCCGGCACCTGTTCCTGCAACTGAGCCAACGCATCCACCCCGTCCCTGGCGGTCAGCACATGGTAGCCCTGGCGTTCCAGGGCGCGGGCGGTAACCTTGCGGATGGTAATGGAGTCATCCACCACCATGACGACGCCACGCCGGCGCTCGCTCGCCGTGTCGGGTTGCGCGTCGTGATAGGCCAGGCGGACACCGGCCCCCGCACGCACCAGAGCCGGCACATCCAGAATCATCACCACGCGACCATCCCCCAGGATGGTCGCGCCGGCGATCCCCTTCACCCTGGAAACCTGAGGCCCCACCGGCTTGATCACCACTTCGCGACTGCCCATCAGGGCATCCACATGCAGCGCGATGCGATGATCGCCCGAACGCACCAGCAACACCGGACACATGGCGTCCGGGGACGGTATCAGGGGACGGGATACCTTGAGCAGGGCACCCAGATGCTTCACCTCATAAGTGTTGCCCGCATACTCGTAGACGGGATCGTCGGCGGCATGGAACGCCGCCAGGTCACGTCCCTGCATGCGCAGGATGCCCTCGATGCTGGAAAGGGGAACGGCAAAGATCTCGTCACCGGTCTGCACCAGCAGGGCCTGGCTGATGGCCAGGGTGAAGGGCAGGCGGATGGTGAAGCGGGTCCCCCTGCCTCGGGTACTATCGATGGACAGTACGCCGTCGAGCTGCTTGATCTCGCTGTTGACCACATCCATGCCGACACCACGACCGGAGATCTGGCTCACCTGACTGGCCGTGGAGAACCCGGATTCCAGGATGAACTGCATCAGGTCCTGCTCGGTGAGCAGAGACGGATCACTGGACAGGCCCAGCCGCGTCACCTTGGCCCGCACGGCCTCCAGGTCCACGCCCGCCCCATCATCGGCGACCTCCAGCACGACCTCCGAACCTTCACGCCGCATGTGCAGGCGCACCTGCCCGCTCTCGTCCTTGCCCTGGGCACGGCGCCGGTCAGGCGCCTCGATGCCGTGGGAGATGGCATTGCGGAGCATGTGCTCCATGGGGGCCAGCATGCGTTCCAGTACCGAGCGATCCAGCTCACTGCCCTCGCCCTCGACTTCCAGTTCCACCCGCTTGCCCAGTTCCGAGGCAGTCTGCCGGACGATCCGGCGCAACCGAGGCACGATGGTGGCGAACTGCACCATACGGGTGTGCATGAGTCCTTCCTGAAGGTCGGTGGACACCCGGGTCTGCTGCAGCAACAGGGTTTCCGTATCCTTCACCTGATCTGCCAGCAGACCCTGGATGCTGGACAGGTCGCTGACGCTTTCCGCCAGGGCCCGGGACAGCTGCTGGATATTGGAATAGCGATCCAGCTCCAGGGGATCGAAGTCCTCCTGCCACCGGGCCTCTCCCTGCTCCTGTTCATGACGGAACAGGATCTGGGCCTCGGTTTCCATTTCCAGCTTGCGCAACTGCTCGCGCAGGCGCTGGATGGTCTGTTCCAGCTCACCCAGGTTGAAGCCGAAACTGGTGATCTGCTGCTCCATGCGGGCATGGTAGATGTTCACCTCGCCGGCGTAGTTCACCAGGCTGTCCAGCACGTCGGCACGGACACGCACCACATCCTGCCCGGCGGCGCCGGTACGGGCCGGCTCAGGGGTGGGACGGGGCGGCTCGGCTTCCACGCGCAGGGGAATCACCGGCTCGGCGGCACGCTCCAGGATCGGTCGGCGGCGAATCTCCGTGTCCGCCTCGGGTTCCGCTGCCGGTGGCGGGGACGGCTCGGCGATGGAGACAGCCTCGCCTCCCTCGATCAAGGCATGCAGACGCGCCACCAGCCGGGGTACGGGGACCACCGTCTCGCCCTGCCGGGCCTGTTCCACCATGGTGTTGAGTTGATCCAGGGCCTGTCGCGCCACCTCGATCATGGAGGCTTCCGGTGCCCGTTCCCCCTCGGTCAGGGCGATCATGAGGCTTTCCAGGGCATGGCTCAGATCGCCGATGGGGACCATGCCCGCCATTCGGGCACCGCCCTTGAGGGTATGGAGCTGGCGCTGAAAGGCCTGTACGGGCTCCGGATTGCCTAGAGACTCGGACCAGAGTTCCAGCGAGGCATCGGCGGCATGGAGAATGTCCACCGCCTCCTCCAGGAACAGTGCCACCAGCTCCGGATCCGGCTCGTCCGTGACCAAATCCGGCTCGGGTTCGGGTTCGGAATCAAGGATGTCCAGATCCACGGGAGCTTCCGGCGGCGCGTCATCGGCCGGCTCGGCAGCCTCGAGATCCCATGCCTGGCGCGGGGCATCCTGACGGGCCTGCTCCTGCTCGTGAAGCTGTCGGAACCGGGCTTCCAGCGCCTCCGCCGTGGGCAGGGAGGCATCCCCCCGCTCCAGGGCATCCAGAACCCCATGCACATGCACCGTCAGGGCACGCAAGTCCGGCAAGGCTTCCGGGGGCACCGACGACTCCGCTTCCGCGCGCAGATTCAGATAACGTTCACAGGCGCCGCAGACCGCGGAGATCTCGGGCACCTCGGCGGTGCGGGCACTTCCGTTGAGGGTATGCATCGCCCTCAGCAGCTCGGACTGGATGGGAAGACCTGCAACCGGCGACGGAATCTCATCCAGCAGGGCCTCCAGGGTTCGCAGGTGCTGGCGGGTTTCCGCGCCGAAAATGGACAGCAGCACTGGATCCATGCGTGGCACGGGTTCAGACTGCTCCGGCGCCTCCACCGCGGGGGGTATATCGACCGGCTGCCGTTCCACCAGGGCCTGCAACCGCCCTATCAGGGATCGGGCATCGGCGACGGAACAGGGCTCACCCCGGATCTGGGCCACCAGATGGGGCAGCATCCCGCTGGAAGCTTCCATGGCGGCCAGCACCTCCGGCCCCGGCGCGACCTGACCATCGATCAAATGATTGAGCAGATTTTCGTTGGCCCAGACAAATTCACCCAGCAACTGCGCACCGACCAAACGGCCACTGCCCTTGAGGGTATGGAAGGATCGACGGAGCGTGACCAGGGCAGCCTGATCCTCCGGATATGCACACCAGCGCGGCAACTGCTCACCAATTCGGGCCACTTCCTCGTCGGCCTCTTCCAGGAACACCTCCAGGATGTCCGGGTCCAGGTCTTCGACCAGCGCGCCGAGGCCGCCACCGACCCCATCGTCGTCATCCTCCATTGCCGGCACGACCGGCGCCGTCTCCGGAGGCGGCTCCAGGTCTTCAAACTCCGGAACCCGCTGCGGAATCACCAGTGTACGGTCATCTTCCAGGTCATCCTCCGGCAACTCCAGCCGCAGGGTGTGATCCGACACGTCTTCGTCGTGGTCCGCTGACGGCTCGAGTCCGGGCAACGGCTCCCACTGAATGTCGTCGGACAACTCAGGCAAGGGCTCAAGTTCGGGCAGGTCATCCAGGGGGAGGGCATCCGGGAACGGCGACGCTTCAACCGCATCCGCGGCCCCGCCAAGCCTTGCCAGCGCGGCATGGCCACGGGCCAGCAGGTCATCGGCATTGCCATGGCCGCTCGTACGTGCCTCCAGGGCGCATTCGAGGGCGGTCAGCACATCGGCCAGCGGAGTTTCCTCATCCGACTGCAGCGGCCGCGGGTCATCGATGCAGCGGGCCTGGATCATGTCCCGCAGTCCCTGCAAGAGGGTCACTTCATCCGTCAGATTCAACCAGGCTAGAACGCCCGACAATCCATCCAGGGTGCGGGGCACCTCGCCCATCACGGCGGTATTTCCCGGGTCATGCACAAAGGTGTTGATGGCATCCTTGACCCGGGCAAGATCGGCCAGCGCCTCTCCCATGAGGGAGTGCATGAGGGCGCGTGACTCCGTCGGCGACAGGGCCCCGAGCGTGCCGGGCAGCCCGTCCTCGCCACCCTCGTCTCCCCGGCCTTCCGCCGCGGAACGAATCGCTGCTTCCATATTGATCATGTCGGCGGCGGCCTGCATCAGGACCGCCTCCTCCGGAGCGGTGTCACCGTTCATGATGGCTTCAAGAATGTCCGCCTCACGCAATGCAATCTCGCGGGGCTCCACCATGCCCACCATGGCCAGGGTGTCGGCCATGCTGCGCAGTTTGCCCACCAGGGGCAGCAGCGCCTCCCGCTGTCGGCCGCCGGTGTGCATGAACACGTCCAGGTTGTCCTTGACGTCCGCCAGATCTTCACGAATGGCCTGGGATACGGTCAGCATGAGTTCCCGATTGGGTGCGCTGAGTCCTTCCTGGGCGGCACGCAGTTCCGCCTCATCGGGCAGCAGTTCGCCGAGACGATATGCCTCTCGCACGGCAGTGACCAGAGGGCCGCGGGAGGTCGCCCGCCCCACGTAATAGAGCAGATTGCGCAGCAGATCGTCGGGAATCCCCGCCGCCATGGTGGATTCATCGTTCTCGATCAGGAAACGTATCTGGCGATCCACCTGCCCGAGCAGTTGCTTGACGGCGGCGCCGGGCTCCAGCCCACCGGAGCGGAGCGCCTCGCTGATCGCCCCCACCACCCAGAAGAAACGTTGCACCTCGGCCCGCCGGGCACAGCGGCGCAGCCCGGCCACGGCCTTGTCGATACGCTGCGCCCCCGCCTCGATCTGCGCCCCCCTGAGCAGGCTGACCAGGCCGAGTTGATACTGATGCCGATAGACGCGGGCCAGGGTCTGGATATCCACCCCTTGCTCGGTCGGCAGGAGCGGTTCTTCCAGCGGCCTGGCGCTGATCGAGGCCAGGTCAGGGAAGAAGAAGACGGTTTCGCTCAGCAGCGATGCCTTGCGGACGGTGCGCAGGTCATTGAGCAAGGGCAGCAGGACCAGCGGCACATCCCGGTGGCCGGTCCGCAGGTGTTCCAGGTAATCCGGCAGCTGGAGCATGGCCCTGCTCACGGTTTCCAGGGCCTCTTCCCGCCCGGTCACCTCGCCGGCGAGCAGTGCCCCGACCAACGCGGACATCTCCCGTGCCAGCATGGCGGCACCGTGGAGATCCAGCATCCGCAGGGTGCCTTCCACCTGATCCAGCAACCTGCAGGCCTCTTCCAGGCTGTCCGTCCGCCCGGCATCATCGCTGAAGGTCTCAAGGGCAGCCCGTGCTTCCGTCAACAGGGCATCCAGTTCCTTCTTGACCCAGCGCAGTGCGGTGAGTTGTTGGCTGTCTACTGTCATGGTCCACCCTGTGCCCGTGATCATCATTTTGCGGGCCTATGCCGATCCAGACCTCAAGTTCAGGACTTGCCGGAGGCGGCGGTATCCGTCGGCTCAAGCACCACCGTTTCCAGCTGTTCGGACTGCGGCAGCTTGAAACCGGAGACCGACTTGCGCAATTCCGAGGCCAGATTGGCCAGATTGCCGATGGAGACCGCCGTCTCGTTGGTGCCGTCGGAGGTCTGCATGGTGATTTCCTGGATGACCGTCATGGTATTGGAGATGTTCTGGGCCGCTTCGGCCTGCTGACGGGCGGCCTTGGAAATGGTGGCGATCAGTTCCGCCAGCTGATGGGACACCCCTTCAATTTCAGCCAGGGCATCGCCGGCATCAAAGGCCAGCTTGGCGCCGCTGACGACGTTGGCGGTGGAATGTTCCATGGAAATGACCGCCTCGTTGGTATCGGCCTGAATGGCCTTGACCAGGGCCTCGATCTGCCTGGAGGCATTGGAGGAACGCTCGGCAAGCCGCTGAACCTCGTCCGCCACCACCGCAAAGCCGCGTCCCGCCTCGCCGGCGGAAGAGGCCTGGATGGCGGCATTGAGGGCCAGGATATTGGTCTGGTCGGCGATGTCGGTGATCAGACTCACGATATCTCCGATCTCCTGGGAGGACTCACCCAGCCGCTTGATGCGCTTGGAGGTCTCCTGAATCTGCTCACGGATGGTGTCCATGCCATCGATGGTCTTGCGCACCGTCAGGGCGCCCTTGGAGGCAATGGCCACGGACTTCTTCGCCACGTCGGCGGAGGATTCCGCGGAGCGGGAAACCTGCTCGATGGAGTCGGCCATGTCGGTAATGGCGCCGGAGGCAGAGGCGATCTCGCGGGCCTGGAGATTGGAGGCATCCGCCAGACGCAGCGCGGTGGCCTGGGTCTTGACGGCGGAGCCGGAGACCTGCATGGCGGTCTGGTTGACTGTGGTCACCAGACTGCGCAGGGCGTCGATGGCATAGTTGACCGAGTCGGCAATGGCACCGGTGATGTCTTCGGTGACCGTGGCGTGGACCGTCAGATCCCCTTCCGCCAGGTTGGTCATCTCGTCCAGAAGACGCAGAATGGCTCGCTGGTTACGCCGGTTCTGCTCCGTGGTCACCGCCAAGCGGCGCTGGGCGTCCTGGTAGAACAGGTAGGCCAACAGGGCCAGCACCAGCACGGTAGCCAGGGCGAACAGATAGCCGGCATACATCCAGAGACTGCCGCTTCTGGCCCGTTGGTCCAGATCCTGCTGCAATGCCGCAACGGCATTGAGCAGGACGGGTGACTGCTCCTGGATGCGCCGGGAGGCTTCGGCCACCTGAGCCAATCGGGCCGTCTGAGCCAGCAGGGCCTCCACGTCGGGACGCAGGCCACTGAAGATAGTAGCAATCTCCTGTCTCAGATCCTGCGCGTCGGCCGGTAGACCGGCCCCGGCCTGAAGCCGGCCAAGTCCGGTCTGGAAATCGGCGGCACTGCGCTCCAGGTGGCCGGCAGCCGCGGCCAGATCGTCACCACCGGCCAGGATACGGGTTAGATCCCGCTCCATGCGCTGGGTCAGGATCGCCTGCCGCGAAGCCAGATGGACCAGTCGTGCATCGCTCCCCGACTCCACCAGACGGTCGGCCAGGGCATCGGCGCGGAGCTGCAACCGGGGCAGTCCCTGCGCCAGGGCGGCGGCATGGGTGGTGACGGCGGCAATGACGGTTTCATTATCCACCAGGACGTTGACATGGCGCCGATGGATGCCCCAGGCAGATTCGGTGTTCTGCAGCGCATCGGCCACGGCCTCCGGCGCCGGTGGCAATCCCCGTCCGGAATCTCCCTCGCGCAAGTAGGTCAAGCCCAGATCCAGTCGATCCCGCAGCCGGCGCAGTTCCACAAACACCGCCGGCTGGCCCGTCACCGCATCCCGCGACAACGCCGCCAGTCGCTGAGACATCAGTCGTTGTTCGGAGGCCAGGGCGGCATGCTCGCGGCTGTTGCCCACCTGCCCCGTATGCAGCACGAAAGCCATCACGGTCAGCAGCATCAGGACGACCAGCAGGCCGGCAAGCAACAGCATCCCCCGGCTGATTCCCAGCCGGCCTGTCGCGTCACTTGAAGACGATTTCATCAGATTGATTCCTCGACCCAATTGCACCGCGGAAGACGGCTCAACACCTGCATGTGTCCGCGACTCACGCGGAGATGTTCATGAAATCCGGATCATCCACCAGTTTCCAGGGACTGAACACGGCCAGATGCTCGGCACCTCGCCGGCATGCCCCTACCAGATAAGGCCTGAACGGCTCGTCCATCGGCGGCAGATCCTCCGTGCGCTCCTGTTTCCAGTAATGCTTCATTCCCAGCACCGCCTCCACCATCAGACCGGCATATACGCCCTGATGGCTCATCACCAACAGACGGCGGCGGCGCGTCTCGCCGGCCAGATTCTCGCCGAACAGGAAACCGTGCAGATCCATCACGGGCAGCAGATTGCCGCGCATGTTGGCGATACCCAGTGCCCAGTGCTTGACGCCCGGCACGCGGGTACAGGCAGGCGGGGTCACGATTTCCGTCACCTGATCCATGGGCGCCAGCAACAACCGGCCATGCAGCTGGAACATGACGCCTTTCCATGCACCGCGCAGCTCGTCCTGGATCGGAAACTGCCCCCCCAGGGAACGCCCCTTGCGCTCCACTTCGAGCAGGTAGGAGAACGGGTCCGTCATCGCGTTCGTGATCACGCCGCCCCCTTCAGGACAGAATTTCCTTGAGGCTTTTGATCAATTCCTTCTCGCGTACCGGCTTGACGATATAGTCCCGGGCCCCTTGCCGCATGGCCCAGACCTTGTCGGTTTCCTGATCCTTGGTGGTCACCATGACGATGGGAATATCGGCGGTGAGCGGATCCTGGGAAAGCTGGCGGGTGGCCTGGAATCCGTTCAGGCCCGGCATGACCACATCCATCAGCACCAGGTCGGGCTTGATCTCCCGGGCGCGGGACATGCCCTCCTCGCCGGAAGAGGCCGTGACCACCGTGTAGCCATGCTTCGTCAGCATGGTGCTGATCACATGAAGTTCGGTGGGGGAGTCATCGACCACCAGGATGCGCGTCATGACAACATCTCCGAATTGAAAATCCCGCCCCGGATCACGTCCCTCGGGGCTTGTACATGCATGAACCGTTACTGTTTCCGGACGTGCTGGCGAATGGCGCCCAGCAGATCATCCCGGGTGAAGGGTTTGGTCAGGTACTGCTCCGAACCCACGATCCGGCCCCGGGCCTTGTCGAAGATGCTGTCCTTGCTCGACAGCATGATGACGGGCGTCTGCCGAAATACCCGGTTATGCTTGATCAGTGCGCAGGTCTGATAGCCGTCCAGACGGGGCATCATGATATCCACGAAAATGATGTCCGGTTTGTGCTCGGCAATCTTGGCCAGGGCCTCGAAACCATCCGTGGCGGTCACCACCTCGCAGCCGTGTTTCTTCAGCAGCGTCTCGGCGGTGCGACGGATGGTCTTGCTGTCGTCGATCACCATAACCTTGAGGCCGGAAAGATCCTCTTGGCCGGCATTGTCATCCTGGGTGTATTCGTTCACACCGCCCCCGATACATCATATTGTTTGCAGACAGGGTCTCGAATTTACTCCATGGTCTGAAGGGTATCAAACAAAACTGCCGGCATGGATCACGACGCCAGGTGATGAGAAATCCCGCCCAGTCATTTATCTTGTGCGCATGTCGAACGAATTGCACCCACTCTCCCCCAGATCGTGCGAGGTTGCCCGATGAACGGCACTCAGGTCCGCCTGGGCGTGGTCATGGACCCCATCCAGACCATCCAGGTCAAGAAGGACTCCACCCTGGCCATGCTGCTGGCCGCCCAGGCAAGGGGCTGGCAACTGCACTATATGGAGCAGCAGGACCTGTGGCTGACCGATGGCCGGGTCCATGCTGCCTCCCGCCCGCTGACGGTCAGGGACGACCCTCGCCGCTGGTTCGAACTGGGCAGTCCCGAAGAACATCCCCTGGCAACACTGGACGTGGTGCTGATGCGCAAGGATCCCCCGTTCGACATGGAGTATGTCTACAGCACCTATCTGCTGGAACTGGCGGCTGCCGAGGGTTGCCTGGTGGTGAACCGACCCGCCAGCCTGAGGGATGCCAACGAAAAGCTCTATACCGCCTGGTTTCCCCAGTGCTGCCCCCCCAGCCTGGTCACCCGCAACCCGGCCCGCATTCGCGACTTCATGGCCCGGCAGGGCGAGATCGTGGTCAAGCCCCTGGACGGCATGGGTGGGGCATCGGTATTCCGCCTGGTCCCCGGCGACACCAACATCGGGGTGATCCTGGAAACCGTCACCGACCATGGGCGTCGCAGCGTCATGGCCCAGCGTTTCCTGCCCGAATATCGCCAGGGCGACAAGCGCATCCTGCTGGTGGACGGCGAGCCCGTCCCCTATGCCCTGGCCCGCATCCCGGCGGAAGGCGAGGGGCGTGCCAATCTGGCCGCCGGCGGCCGGGGCGAAGGGGTGCCGCTGACCGAGCGGGACCGCTGGATCTGCAGCCAGGTGGGGCCGACCCTCAGGGAAAAGGGGCTGATGTTCGTGGGTCTGGACGTGATCGGCGATCATCTCACGGAGATCAACGTCACCAGCCCCACCTGCATCCGGGAACTGGATGCCCAGTTCGGACTCGATATCGGTGGCCAACTGATGGACGCCATCGCCGGCCACCTGGGGGCCCGTACATGAGCCCTCGTCACGCACTGTCAGCCGGCATGCACGGCCTCCGGGCACTGGCGATCCTGGGCCTGATCCTGCTGCTCGGCGCCTGCGAGCGTCCGGAGATCCATCGGGACCGATTCATTGCCTTCGGCACCCTGGTGGAACTGAACATCTATACATCGGACCGGGATCTGGCTGCCCGGGCCGCTGAGTCGGTTCGGGCCGACCTGGAGTACATGCACCGGGCCTGGCATGCCTGGGAACCCGGCCCCATGGGCCGGACCAATGAACTGCTGGCCACCGGCCTGCCGTTTTCCGCCAACCCCTCCGTCCTGCCCCTGATCCTGGACGCCCAGCGCCTGTATGCAGCCAGTGATGGCCTGTTCAATCCGGCCATGGGCGCCCTGTTCGCCCTCTGGGGCTTCCAGACGGACGAACCCCAGGGGCCACCCCCGGCGCCGGAACAGATCCAGGCCATCCTGGAGCAGGCGCCGAGCATGGCCGATATCGAGATCGACGGCATCCGCATGCGCAGCTACAACCCGGCGGTACGGCTGGACCTGGGCGCCTACGCCAAGGGCTACGGCATCCATCAGGCCATGGAACACTTGCGCGGGATGGGCGTGGAAAACGCCATTCTCAATGCCGGCGGCGACCTGCGGGCCATCGGCCGTCCGGGTAACCGCCCCTGGCGCATCGGTGTCCGCGCCCCGGACGGACAGGGCGTACTGGCCTCCATCGAGACCCGGGGAGACGAGGCGATCTTCACTTCAGGAGATTACGAGCGCTACTACCTCCACGAGGGGGAGCGCTACCACCACATTCTGGACCCCCGCAGCGGACAGCCGGCCCGCGGCACCCATTCCGTGACCGTCATCCATGACAATGCCGCCGAGGCCGATGTCGCCAGCACCGCCCTGTTCATTGCCGGCCCCGGGGACTGGCCCCGGATCGCCGCGCAACTGGGCGTCGACAAGGTGATGCTGATCGATCACGCCGGCATCGCCCACCTGACGCCAGCCATGGAGAAGCGGGTGAAATTCGAAGGGACGCCGCCGGAGATCCGCGTCACTCCGCTGCCATGATGACCCGCGCCGATGCCTTCGTGATCCTGATGGCCGTCCTGCTGGTGGCGGGCAGTTATGCCTGGCTGTGGACGCCGGCCACCCCCGCCACCCAGGTGCGGGTGGTGGCCGGCGACCGGGAAATCGCCCGCCTGCCCCTGGATCAGCCCCGACAGCTGGAAGTCTCCGGACCCGCCGGCATCACCGTGGTGGAAATCCGGGACGGCGCCGCCCGCTGTGCCGCCTCCCCCGGCTCCCAGGGCATCTGCCAGCAGGCCGGCTGGCTGCGCCAGGCCGGCGACATGGCCGTGAGCCTGCCCAACCGGGTCATCATCGAGGTACTGGGAGACGAGTGGGTGTTCGACAGCGTGAATTATTGATGCAGCTGCCGACCACCCGGGAAGATCATCGCATTGCCTGGCTGGCCGCACTGGCCATCGCCGTGTACATCCTGGAGGCCGCGATTCCAAGCCCCCTGCCCGGCGTCAAGCCGGGGCTGGCCAACGTCATCACGGTGCTGGTGCTGATGCTGTTCGGCTGGCGCATGGCGGTCTGGGTCACCCTGCTGCGGGTACTGGCGGGCAGCCTGGTGATCGGCACTTTCCTCAGCCCCACCTTCCTGCTCAGTGCCGCCGGCGCCGGATGCAGCCTGGCCGTGCTGGGCCTGGCCCATCGCCTGGCGGGCGCCCGGCTCAGCCCCCTGGGCCTGTGCGTGCTGGCGGCGCTGGCCCACATGACGGGGCAGTTCCTGCTGGCCTGGTGGTTGTTCATCCCCCACCCGGCCCTGCTCAAGCTGCTGCCGGTGCTGCTGAGCTTTTCCCTGGTGTTCGGCCTGGTGAGCGGTACAATAGCCGCCATGATGTACCAGCAGGTGTCCCGATCCCCGTGAACGCCATGACGGCCAACGCCGCCCCCATCACCGCCACCGACCGACTGGGCCTGGCCCTGTTCGTGGCTGCCGCCCTCCACGGCATCCTGATCTTCGGTCTGGGGTTCCAGTTTTCCCCCGGTCAGCCCCAGGTCCACAGCCCCGCCGTGGATGTGGTCCTGGTCCGGACCCGGTCGGAGACACCACCGGATACGGCGGAACTGCTGGCCCAGGCGGATCAGCAGGCCAGCGGCAGGGAAGATCCCGAAGGCCGCCCCGGTAGCCCGGTCACCGCGCCCCTCCCCCTGCCCACCGACGGCCTGGCCCAGGAGCAAACGCAGGCGTCCGCACCCGATCCGCTACCCTCGGAACAAACCGAGGTGATCATGACACCCGCCCCCCAGGCCCCGCCGCAGCCCGAACAGATCACGCAAGCCCCCATGCCCGAACAGCCCCTGAGTGCGCGGGAGCTGATGGAACGCAGCCTGGAGATGGCCCGGCTCAGCTCGGAACTGACCGAACGGGACCGCTACCAGGCCCCGCGTGCCCGCACCCACTATGTGGACGCCCTCAGCGCCAAGTCGGCGGTGGAGGCCGCCTATGTGGATGCCTGGGTACGCAAGGTGGAGCAGGTCGGCAATCTCAACTACCCGGACGAGGCCCGCCGTCAGCGCCTCAACGGCTCCCTGGTGCTGAGTGTCCTCATCGACCAGGAAGGCCGGGTCCTGAGCATCGAGGTCGGCGCCAGTTCCGGTGAACGGGTCCTGGATGACGCCGCCCGCCGCATCGTGGAACTGGCCGGCCCCTACGCCCCCTTCCCCGCCGAGATGCGCAGGGCCTACGACCAGCTGATGATCACACGCACCTGGGTATTCCAGGGCAACCAGGGGGTCAGAACCCGCTAAGGCAAGGCAACCGGCGAGGTGCGGCCCCCGTCGTCACCGGTGACGCTACGACGGAACGGGGGGACAGTGTACACTAGGTGACGTACTCAGCCGCGACACCCGACTCATGCGTAGCGCGAACTTCACAGACCAGTTCCTGATCGCCATGCCCACCCTGGCGGACCCCAATTTCCATCATGCCGTCACCTACCTGTGCGAGCATACGGACGAGGGGGCCATGGGTATCGTCATCAACCATCCCACGGATCTCACCCTGGAGATGGTGCTGGACCACATGGGTATCAGTCCCAAGGTGCCCACCGACCGGATTCCGGTCTATAACGGCGGCCCGGTACAGCCGGACCGGGGCTTCATCCTGCATCCGGCCGACCGCCTGTGGACCTCCACCATGCAGGTCAGCGAACACATCGCCGTCACCACCTCCCGGGACATCCTGGAAGCCATGGCCGAGGGCAGCGGTCCCGACGCCTACCTGATCGCCCTGGGCTATGCCGGCTGGGGTCCGGGACAGCTGGAACAGGAGATCGGCGACAACGCCTGGCTCACCTGCCAGGCGGATGCGGACATCCTGTTCCGGCAGCCGGTGGAAAAACGCTGGCAGGCCGCCGCCGGCCAGTTGGGGGTGGACCTGTCCCTCATGAGCGGCCAGGCAGGTCATGCCTGATACCCGCGCCCGGCGTAGCAAAAGGGAGCAGGACATCGGCATACCGGACACGATCCTGGCCCTGGACTACGGGGAAAGGCGCATCGGCGTGGCTGTGGGCAACGGCATCACCCGCACCAGCACCCCCCTGGAGACCCTGACCGCCGGCAACGGCATCCCCGACTGGCAACGTCTGGACGCCCTGATTCAGGAATGGCGGCCGGGCCTGCTGGTGGTGGGCCTGCCCGGCACCCCGGACGGCAGCGAGCACCCCCTGGCACGCCGCATCCAGGCGTTCCGGGATCGCCTGCATGCCCGCTACGCCCTGCCGATCCGGCAGGTGGACGAACAGTTCAGCTCCGCCGAGGCGGAGTCCTATCTCAAGTCCCGACGCCGGGAAGGTCGGCGCGGGCGCATTCGCAAGGAAGACATCGACGCCATCGCGGCGGCCGTCTTTCTGGAACACTGGCTTGCCCAAGAGACCGCCTCATGACCGAACCTGTCAGCACCCTTCTGGACCGCATGGCCGAGGCCCTGCGTCGCCACCTGTCGGAGCAGCGCATCACCGACCCCGCCCTGGTGGGTATCCATACCGGCGGGGTCTGGGTGGCCGAGCAGCTGCACCGACGCCTGGGTCTGAACGAGCCCCTGGGCAAACTGGATATCTCCTTCTACCGGGATGACTTCAGCCGCATGGGCATGCATCCCCAGGTGCGTCCCTCCTCCCTGCCCTTCGCCGTGGATGACCGCCACATCCTGCTGGTGGACGATGTGCTGTTCACCGGCCGCACCATCCGCGCCGCCATGAACGAACTGTTCGACTACGGCCGTCCGGCCTCGGTGATGCTGGCCGTGCTGGTGGAGCGGGACGGGCGGGAGCTGCCGATCCAGGCCCAGGTGGTGGGCCAGCATCTCAAACTTCGAAGCGACGAGCAGGTCAAGCTGCGGGGACCCGATCCCCTGCGTCTGGACATCGTCAAACTGGAACCCGCGTCATGATCGATCAGGATAGCCCGGCCAGATCCCGGCTCGCCGCCGGTCCCCTGCCCCCCTCCCTGCAGTTCAATGCCCAGGGACGGCTACGGCATCTGCTCACCATCGAGGGACTCTCCGGTGCCCTGATCACCGAGATCCTGGACACCGCCGAGTCCTTTGCCGGCATGAATGCCCAGGCGGTAAAGAAGGTGCCCCTGCTGCGTGGCAAGACGGTGATGAACCTGTTCTTCGAGGCCAGCACCCGGACCCGCACCACCTTCGAACTGGCGGCCAAGCGTCTGTCGGCGGACGTGCTGAACATCAACATCAGCACCTCGGCCACGGTCAAGGGCGAGAGCCTGCTGGACACCCTCAGAAACCTCCAGGCCATGTATGTGGACATGTTCGTGGTGCGTCACGCGGACAGCGGCGCGGCCCACTTCATCGCCCGCCACGTGGCGCCCCATGTGAGCGTGCTCAACGCCGGCGATGGTCGCCACGCCCACCCCACCCAGGCCCTGCTGGACATGTTCACCATTCGCCGCCACAAGGGGGATTTCACCCGCCTGAAGGTGGCCATCGTGGGCGATATCCTGCATTCCCGGGTGGCCCGCTCCCAGATCCACGCCCTCAACCTGCTCAATACCGGAGAAGTCCGGGTGATCGGCCCCAAGACCCTGCTGCCCGCCTACGTGGAGGACCTGGGGGTGCATGTGTTTCACGACATCCGCGCCGGCCTCAGGGACGTGGACGTGATCATCATGCTGCGACTGCAGAAGGAACGGATGGAAAGCGGCCTGCTGCCCTCCGAGCACGAATTCTTCCAGCTCTGGGGGTTGACCGAGGAACGCCTGGCCCTGGCGGCGCCGGACTGCATCGTCATGCATCCAGGCCCCGCCAATCGCGGGGTGGAGATCGACTCCCGGGTGGCGGACGGCCCCCAGTCAGTCATTCTGGAACAGGTCAGCAACGGTATCGCCGTGCGCATGGCGGTCATGTCCACCATCATGGGCGGCAGTATGAATCAGGGGTCTGGCGCATGAAACTGCTGATCGAACAAGGCCGGGTGATCGACCCGGAAAACGGCGTGGACCAGGTCACGGACCTCTACATCCAGGGCGAGGAGATCGTCGCCCTGGGCGCCCCCCCCAGCGAGGATTACAGTCCGGACCGGCGCATCAACGCCCGCGGCCGCTGGGTGCTGCCCGGCCTGGTGGATCTGTCCGCCCGCCTGGGAGAGCCGGGGCACGAACAGAAGGCCACCATCGCCTCAGAAACCCGCGCCGCCGCCAGCGCCGGCATCACCACCCTGGCATGCCCACCGGACACCAGCCCGGTGGTGGACTCACCAGCCCAGATCGAACTGATCAACCGCCGCGCCCGTCAGGCCTGCGGCGTCCGGGTCCATGCCCTGGGCGCCCTGACGGCGGGCCTCAAGGGACAGCAGCTGTCCGACATGGCGGCCCTGAAACGGGCCGGCGCCCTGGGCATGAGCCAGGCCCTGCGGCCCATGGGCAGTCACCTGCTGCTGCGCCGAGCCCTGGAATACGCCGCCAGCCACGACATCACGGTCTATCTGCACCCCATCGACTGGTCCCTGGCGGGCCAGGGTTGTGCCCACGAAGGTGCCGTGGCGACCCGTCTGGGCCTGCCGGGCATCCCGGAAGCCGCGGAAACCGCCGCCCTGGGCGTGCTGCTGGCCCTGGCGGCCCAGACCGAAGCCCGCATCCATGTCTGCCGGCTGTCCACGGCGCGGGGAGCCGCCATGGTGACCCGGGCCATCGAGGACGGCCTGCCGGTCAGCGCCGATGTCTGCGCCCATCAGCTGTTCCTGACCGAAATGGACGTAGCGGATTTCAACAGCCTGTGTCACGTGATTCCCCCCCTGCGCACCCTGCGGGACCGGGACGGGCTGCGCAAGGCCGTGGCGGAGGGGGCCATCGAGGCGGTCTGCTCGGACCATCAACCCCATGAGGCGGACGCCAAGCTGGCCCCCTTCCCGGCCACCCTGCCAGGCATGTCCACCCTGGAGACCCTGCTGCCCCTGGTATTGCGGCTGGCGGAAGAAGGGGTGCTGCCCCTGTCCGAGGCGGTGCGTCGGGTCACCGCCGGTCCGGCCCGCATCCTGGGCCTGAAGGTGGGCGCCCTGGGTGTGGGTGCCCGGGCGGACATTGCCATCGTGGATCCGGAACGGGGGCACGCGCCAGGGCCGGACAACTGGCTCAGCGCCGGGCGCAACAGCGCCTTCTTCGGCTGGGACTTCCGGCCCCGGGTGACCCACACCCTGGTGGCGGGACGGGTGATCTTTGAATTGCAGGCCCGGCAGATCTGAGCCTGGCCTTTTTGCGGAGAAAATGATGAACAAATCCCATCGCGGCACCATCTTCGTGGAAGATGCCCCGATCCTGTCCCATACCGCCCACCCGGGTGACCAGCACATCCTGCGGGTCAAGGCCCCCCAGTGCGCCGCCCACGCCCGACCGGGCTGCTTCGCCCACCTGCAGTGCGACCCTCAGCTACCCATGCGCCGCCCCCTGTCCATCATGCGGGTGGACCCTCATGAGGGGTGGGTGGAATTTCTCTACAAGGCGGTGGGCAAGGGAACGCGCCTGCTGGCCCGACGCCAGGTGGGCGAGAAGATCAGCCTGATGGGCCCCATCGGCAAGCCCTTCACCCTGCCCCACGGGGACCGCCCCCGCGCCCTGCTGCTGGGCGGTGGCGTGGGTATCCCGCCCATGGTGTTCCTGGCGGATGCCATGCGCAGGGATCCGGTGAGCGAGCCGTTCGTCATCATGGGATCGGAAGTGCCCTTTCCCTTCAAGGCCTCGCCCTCCCGTATCCTGGTGCCGGGCATGCCGGACGGGGTGATTGCCGCCATGCCCCTGCTGGATGACTGGGGGGTGCCATCCCGGCTCACCAGTCTGGCGGGCTTTCCCGGTTGCCATGAGGGCTATGTGACCGATCTTGCCCGTCATTGGCTGGACGCCCTGTCACCGGAACAGCGGCGCCAGGTCCAGGTCTATGCCTGCGGCCCCCATGCCATGCTGGAAGCCTGCGCTACCCTGGCCCGGGAGTACCATCTGCCCTGCCAGGTCTCCCTGGAAGAGTACATGGCTTGCGCCGTGGGCGGCTGTGCCGGCTGCGTGGTCAAGGTGCAGACGGATCAGGGCAGCAGCATGAAACGGGTTTGTGTGGACGGGCCGGTCTTCGAGGCGGAATCCGTGTTCGGCTGAGCGGGGCCGGTCGCTGCCCGTTGCCCGCTATTCCTTGATCCTGGTTTCGGACAATGGCCGCAGGGTTTCTTCAAAACCCTTGCGGCCGTCATTCCTGCCGCGGACGGTAGGATCGGCGTCTCCCGGCAGCAACAGGTCATCATCTTCCTTCTTGAGGCTCTTCACCCCACCGCCGAAGTGGATACGCCACTCCAGATCGCCGCGGGAGTCGGCTTTGGCCAGCGCCTCGGGCAAAGTCACCAGTCCGGCCTTGTAGAGCTCGAACAGAGACTGGTCAAAGGTCTGCATGCCCACCGAGCCCCCTTTTTCCATGACATGCTTGATGGCGTTGATCTCTCCCTTGCGGATGAGTTCGGCGATGTAGGGGGTGTTGACCAGCACCTCCACCGCCGGCAGCCGGTTGCCGTCCTTGCCCACCAGCAGACGCTGGGACACGATACCCCGCAGATTGAGGGACAGATCCATCAGGATCTGCTGCTTGGACTCCGGCGGGAAGAAGTTGATGATGCGATCCAGGGCCTGGTTGGCGTTCACGGCGTGCAGGGTGGACAGGGCCAGGTGACCGGTATCGGCATAGGCGATGGCAGCCTTCATGGTATTGAGATCCCGCACTTCGCCGATCATGATCATGTCCGGGGCCTCGCGCATGGCTTCGCGCAGCGCATTGTCATAGGACAGGGTATCCAGGCCCACTTCCCGCTGACCGATGATGGACTTCTTGTGGGTGAAGCTGTATTCGATGGGGTCCTCGATGGTCAGGATGTGACCGGAAACCATGGTGTTGCGATGATCGATCATGGAGGCCAGGGTGGTGGACTTGCCCGAGCCGGTGGCCCCCACCACCAGGATCAAGCCGTTGTCATGCATCACCAGTTCCTTGAGCACCGGCGGCAGCTTGAGCTGTTCGATGGTGGGGATCTCGCTCTTGATGAAGCGGATCACCATGGAGACCTCGCCCCGCTGCACGTAGATGTTCACACGGAACCGCCCCAGCCCTTCCAGGGAGATCCCCAGATTCATCTCCTTGTCCCGCTCGAAGGTCTCGGTCTGGCGTTCATCCATGATGTCGTAGGCCATTTCCCTGACGGCCCCCGGCTGCAGGGGCTGCCGGCTGATGGGCCGGATGTCTCCCTCGATCTTGACGCTGGCGGAGGCCCCCGTGGTGAAGAACAGGTCGGAGGCGTTCTTCTGAGCCATCAATTTCAGATAGGGTTCGATCAGCATGGTCTTTCAGGCACCGTTCATTTGAGCAGCCCAGACTCTTCCGGGGTGGCCTGCATTTCCAGCCCGCCCGTTTCATCCAGCAGGTTCTGGCTACGGGCGCGCTTGCTGTCCAGCTTGATGCGCAGACGCAGGTCATTGACGGAATCGGCGTTGCGCAGGGCGTCCTCGTAGGTGATCCTGCCGGACTCGAAGAGCTGAAACAGGGCCTGGTCGAAGGTCTGCATGCCCGCCTCGTTGGACTTGGCCATCAGCGCCTTCATCTCGTGGATCTCGCCCTTGAAGATCAGATCCGACATCAACGGGGTATTGATCATGATCTCCACCGCCGGCACTCGCCCCTTGCCGGTGGCCAGGGGGATCAGGCGCTGGGATACCACCGCCTTGAGGTTCAACGACAGATCCATCAGCAACTGCTGGCGGCGCTCTTCGGGGAAGAAGTTGATGATGCGATCCAGGGCCTGGTTGGTGCTATTGGCGTGTAGGGTGCTCAGGCACAGGTGACCGGTCTCGGCGAAGGCAATGGCATAGTCCATGGTTTCACGGTCGCGGATCTCGCCGATGAGGATCACGTCGGGGGCCTGACGCAGGGTGTTCTTGAGGGCGATCTCATAGTTTTCCGTATCCACCCCCACCTCCCGCTGGGTCACCAGACAGTTGACATGGGAGTGAACGAACTCGATGGGATCCTCGATGGTGACAATGTGCCCGTAACTGTTCTGATTGCGATAACCCACCATGGCGGCCAGGGAGGTGGACTTGCCGGAACCGGTCCCACCCACGAAAATGACCAGACCGCGCCGGGTCATGGAGATGTCCTTGAGCTGCATCGGCAGACCCAGATCGTCCAGAGACGGGATCTCCGAGGTGATCACCCTCAGCACCATGCCGGAAGAACCCCGCTGGGTGAAGGCATTCACGCGAAAGCGGGAAATCCCGGGCAGACTGATGGCGAAGTTGCACTCCTGGGTCCGTTCGAATTCCGCCGCCTGGCGGTCATTCATGATGGAACGCACCAGCACCTGAGTATGGGTCGGCGACAGCGGCTGATTGGTGATGGGGGTCATCCTGCCGTCGATCTTCATGGACGGCGGCGCACCCACGGTAATGAACAGGTCGGAGCCCTTCTTGCCCAGGAGGGTCTTGAGCAAGTCGTGCATGAAACGTATGGCCTTGTCGCGATCCATGGAACTGCACCTCGTGCGATCAATTGCAGGTGGCCGGGGCGGGTGGCTATAGGTTGTCCGGGTTGGCAGCCTTGCGGCGGGCCTCTTCCTTGCTGATCAGCCCCCGCTGCAGGAGCTCCTTGAGACTCTGGTCCAGGGTCTGCATGCCCACGCCCTGACTGGTCTGGATGGCGGAATACATCTGCGCGATCTTGTTCTCGCGAATGAGGTTGCGCACCGCCGGGGTGCCCAGCATGATCTCGTGGGCGGCACAGCGACCACCGCCGATCTTCTTCATCAGGGTCTGGGAAATGACCGCCCGCAGGGATTCGGACAACATCGCCCGCACCATGTCCTTTTCCGCTGCGGGGAAGACGTCCACGATACGGTCAATGGTCTTGGCGGCGGAGCTGGTGTGCAGGGTGCCGAAGACCAGGTGACCGGTCTCGGCCGCGGTCAAGGCCAGGCGGATGGTTTCCAGGTCCCGCATTTCTCCCACCAGAATGGTGTCCGGGTCCTCGCGCAGGGCGGAGCGCAGGGCCTCATTGAAACCCAGGGTATCCCGATGCACCTCGCGCTGGTTCACCAAACACTTCTTGGACTCGTGGACGAACTCGATGGGATCTTCCACCGTCAGGATGTGGCCGTATTCGGTCTCGTTCTTGTGATTGAGCATGGCCGCCAGGGTGGTGGACTTGCCCGAACCGGTGGGACCGGTCACCAGCACGATGCCGCGGGGATATTCGGAAATCTTCTCGAAGATCTTGGGACAGCCCAACTCTTCCAGGGTGAGGATCTTGGTGGGAATGGTACGGAAGACGGCCCCGGCACCTCGATTGTGGTTGAAGGCATTGACGCGAAAGCGGGCCAGCCCCGGAATTTCGAAGGAGAAGTCGGTTTCCAGGTGCTCCTCGAAGTCCTTGCGCTGCTTGTCGTTCATGATGTCGTACACCATGCCGTGGACGTCCTTGTGCTCCATGGCGGGCACATTGATGCGGCGAACATCGCCGTCCACACGGATCATGGGCGGCAGACCCGCGGACAGGTGCAGGTCGGAGGCACCGTTCTTGACGCTGAACGCCAGCAATTGGGTGATATCCATCCAGCCCTCCATGTAGGATTCGACGCCCCGTGCCGCACCGTATCCGCGAGGCTCGATCACGGACCCTTCGGGACCCGACAGGTGCAGTGCAACAGGTGACGCAGGTTTCAGGCGAATATAGCATAGCCCTATGAACCAGATATGCGAACGTATCCAGGCCATGCATGGCCGTATTCAGACAGCCGCCGAACGGTTCGGACGGCGCCCCGAGGACATCCGGCTGCTGGCGGTGAGCAAGACCCAGCCGGCGGAGGCAGTGGCCGCCGCCCTGGCCTGCGGACAGCAGGCCTTTGGCGAGAACTACGTCTCGGAACTGACGGACAAGGCCCGCGCCCTGGCGGACCGGGGCGTGACCTGGCATTTCATCGGCCCGATCCAGGGCAACAAGACCCGCGCCATCGCGGAAACCGCCCAGTGGGTCCACTCCGTGGATCGGGAGCGGATCGCCCGTCGCCTCAACGATCAGCGCCCCGAGTCGCTCCCGCCCCTGCAGGTCTGCATCCAGGTGAACATCAGCGGTGAAGCCACCAAATCCGGTGTCGACGAAGCGGCCCTGCTGGCCCTGGCCGAGACGGTGGCCGCCCTGCCCCGCCTGCGGCTACGCGGTCTGATGGCCATCCCCGCCCCCAGCGACGACTTCGACACCCAGCGCCGGGCATTTGCCCGCTTGCGACAGGCCCGGGAAGACCTGATACGACGTGGTCACACCCTGGACACGCTCTCCATGGGCATGAGTGACGACCTGGAGGCCGCCATTGCCGAAGGCGCCACGCTGGTGCGCGTGGGAACGGCGATCTTCGGCAGCCGTTCAGGTTAACATTGCCCCACACCCATCCCGCGGTCCAAGGAAACAATGAACGAAAACATCGCCTTTATCGGGGCCGGCAACATGGCCCGCAGCCTGATCGGCGGACTGGTGGCGGACGGCTGGAACCCCAGTGCCCTGTGGGCCGCCGATCCCAGCGAAGATCAGCGCGCCCTCGTCGGCCGGCACTGGCCGGACATCCACGTCACGGACGTCAATGGGGAGGCCATCGCCCACTGCGAGGTGCTGGTACTGGCGGTCAAGCCCCAGGTCATGGCCGAGGTGGCCCGGGCCATGGCCCCCCAGGTACAGGCCCGCAAGCCACTGGTGGTCTCCATCGCCGCCGGCGTGCGCAGCGAGGATATCGAGCGCTGGCTGGGCGGCGACCTGGCCGTGGTTCGTTGCATGCCCAACACGCCGGCCCTGGTGGGCAGCGGCGCCACCGGACTGGCGGCCAATACCCGGGTGGATGCCCGGCAGCGGGATCTGGCGGAATCCCTGCTGCGCGCCGTGGGCATGACCGTATGGCTGGAGGATGAAGCCCAGTTGGACGCCGTCACCGCCCTCTCCGGCAGCGGCCCGGCCTATTGTTTCCTGTTCATCGAAGCCCTGGAAGACGCCGGTACGGCCCTGGGCCTGCCCCGGGAAACGGCTCGCCTGCTGGCCCTGCAGACCGCCTTCGGCGCCGCCAAACTGGCGCTGGAATCCGATGAGGACGCCGCCACCCTGCGCGCCCGGGTGACCTCCAGGGGCGGCACCACCGAGCGGGCCCTGGCGGTGCTGGAAGCCGGCGAACTGCGCGAACTCATGCAGCGCGCCCTCACCGCAGCCCGGGACCGTTCCCATGAATTGGCCGACCAGCTGGGTCGGGACTGAGGATCATCCATGTCACACGCCTTTCAAAACGCCGCCGTCTTCCTGATCGGCACCCTGTTCAGCCTCTACATCCTGGCCCTGATGCTGCGCACCCTGCTGGCGCTGTCCCGGGCGGATTTCTACAACCCCATCTCCCAGTTCCTGGTGACCATCACCAATCCGCCGCTGCGCATCCTGCGCCGGTTCATCCCGCCCATCGGTCCGGTGGACAGTGCGGCCCTGGCGCTGATCCTGATCCTGAAGATGCTGGAACTATTCATCGTCGGCGTCATCCTCGGCGTGATGATTCATCCCTTCACCCTCTTCATCGCCGGCATCCTGGCCATCCTGCGGCTGGTGATCTGGATCTACATCATCAGCATCATCATCCAGGCGGTGATGAGCTGGTTCCAGGCCGGCGGCATGAGTCAGAACCCGGTGGCCGGCCTGGTCTACAGCCTGAACCGCCCCCTGCTCAACCCCATCCGCAAGGTGATGCCGCAGACGGGCATGGTGGATCTGTCTCCCCTGGTGGCCATCCTCGGCCTGAACGTGCTGCTGATCTTCATCAGTGCACTCTGAAGCGGCGGGCAGCAATCGCTGGTGGCAGTGGCGGCACGACACCCTGGTGCTGCGGCTGAAGCTGCAGCCTCGGGCCTCCCGGGACAAGCTGGGAGAGCCCCTGGGTGACCGGCTCAAGGTCTACGTCACCGCCCCGCCGGTGGAGGGGGCCGCCAACGAGCGGCTCCTGAAACTGATCGCCCGCCACTGCGGCGTGGCCCGGTCCCGGGTCACGCTGGAGGCAGGCGCGACGAGTCGGGAAAAGAGCGTCGCCGTGGATGCCCCCGAACACCTGCCGCCGCCACTGGATGTCTGCCGCCCCGCTACCAGGTAACCAGCAGCATGTAGACCCCGTAACCGGCCACGGCCGCCCCCGCCAGCCCCCGCACCCAGGCCTTTTGCACCACCGTTGCCAGACGGGCCGCAAACACACCCATCAGCAAAAGGTTGGGCAGGGTGCCCACGCCAAAGGCCAGCATCAGGGCCGCCCCCTGGGCGGCACCACCGGCGGCCAGGGACCAGAACAGCACGCTATAGACCAGACCGCAGGGCAACCAGCCCCAGACCAGCCCCAGGCCCAGGGCCTGAGCCGGAGAACGCACCGGCATCACCCGTCGCCCCAGGGGTTCCAGTCGCCGCCACAGCAGGCCGCCGGCCCGCTCCAGGTACACCAGCCCGTGCCACCAACCGGCGAGATACAACCCCAGTGCGATCATGAACAGACCCGCCAGGACCTGCAGCACCTGCTGGATCTGGTTCACGTCGGCAAGGTGAGCGGCAAACCAGCCCACACCACCGGCCAGGGCACCGGCCAGGGTATAGCTTGTCATCCGTCCCAGGTTGTAGGCCAGCAAAAAGGGCGCGGGCCGGGTCCGCTCACCGGGCACTGGACCACGAATCCCCAGGGTGAGCGCGCCGACGATGCCGCCGCACATCCCCATGCAGTGCACCCCCCCCAGCAGGCCGATGACGAAGGCGGCAATCAAAGTCCCCGCTTCCATGCCCCTCTACTCCGGCATCAGGTCGCGAAAATCCCGGATGGCGGCAAACTCACCGGTATCCACCTCCGCAGCCCGGGAATCCGGACGACGCACCGCCCGCAAATGCGCAATCCCGTAGCGCTCCGCGGACCGAAGCACATCCAGATTGTCGTCCACGAACAGGGTGCGGTGGGGATCGAAGGACTCCCGCCCCTGCAGACAATCCCAGAAACGGGGGTCTTCCTTGGGGCGTCCCAGTTCATGGGCGCAGATCACCCGATGAAAATGTCCCTCCAGGGCAGTCAGGGTCAGCTTCAGGTCCAGCCCGCCCCGATGGGCATTGGTCACCAGCACCAGCCACCGCCCCAGGCGTCGCACGGCGGCCAGAAAATCCGGCACATGCTCGTGGACGGCGATCAGATGGGCCATCTCCCGTTTCAGGGCGATGATGTCCATGTCCAGTTCATGACGCCAGTAATCCAGACAGTACCAGTCGAGGGTGCCGCGAACGCCGGCATAGCGCGCCATCAGCTCGGACCGTGCCCGGGCGGGTTCCAGTCCACGAATGTCCCCGTAGCGCCGGGGCAGGTACTCCAGCCAGAAATGATTGTCGAAGTGAAGATCCAGCAGGGTGCCGTCCATGTCCAGGAAAACGCTGTCCACCGACTCCCACGCCAGGGGAGCGGCCGAGGGTGATCTGCTTGTCATCGTGCATTGATGTCCATGGTGTCTGAAAAACCTGACCTTGGGTGATTCCTCCCAAGCCGGACTGAGATAGTACAATCCCCAGGATATCCCGTTCCCGACGGAGGGCGACAGCATGCCGATCCACCCCCGCCAGCCGCGGTCCGCCCGAACCCCGGACCTGCCCAGCCGGTATTGCCGTCATGCCTGAAAAACCCAGCATCCTCACCCGCCGCACCGTGGCCCGCAGCCGCCTCTTCCATGTGGAGGAGATGGAACTGCTGTTCGCCAATGGTGCCCGGCGCTGCTTTGAGCGGCTGGTGGGCTCCGGCCATGGGGCGGTCCTGATCGTGCCCATGCTGGACCCGGACACGGTATTGATGATCCGTGAATACGCCGCTGGCACCCAGCGCTATGAACTGGCCCTGCCCAAGGGACTGGTGGAGCCGGGAGAGGACCTGCTCGATGCCGCCAATCGGGAGATCATGGAAGAAGTGGGCCACGGCGCCCATCAACTCACCCACCTGACGTCCTTCAGCATTGCCCCGGGCTATCTGAGCCACACCACCCACATCATCCTGGCTCAGGATCTCTATCCGGAACGCCGGCCGGGAGATGAGCCCGAGGATATCGAAGTCGTTCCCTGGCGCCTGAGCGATCTGGACAGCCTGGTCGGCCGGGAAGACTGCACCGAAGCCCGCTCCATCGCCGCCTTGTACCTGGTACGCGACCGACTCAAGAGATAAGCCATGTCCCTGGATGATCTGAACCTGGAATACCTGCTCAACAATGCCTGCTGCATCGCCCGGGAAGCGGGGGACCGTATCATGGAGATCTACGGCGAAGGGTTCCAGGTGGAGCACAAATCCGACCGTACCCCCCTGACCGCGGCCGACATGGCCGCCCATCGTCACATCGTCGCCGGCCTGCGGGACCTGAGTCCCTGCCTGCCCATCCTGTCGGAAGAATCGGACCGGATTCCCTTCAGTGAGCGCGCCCGCTGGCAAACCTACTGGCTGGTGGACCCGCTGGACGGCACCCGGGAATTCATCAAGCGCAACGGCGAGTTCACGGTGAACATCGCCCTGATCCACGAGCATGAACCGGTGCTCGGCGTGGTGGCGGTCCCGGCTCTGGATCGGCTTTACAGTGCCGCCCGGGGCCTGGGGGCCCATCGCCATGAACCGGCGGCGGCCGTCGGGGAACGGATCCAGGTCAGCCGGGACCGGCGCACGAAACCGGTCATTGCCGGCAGCCGTTCCCACGGGACCGAACGCATGCAACAGTTCCTGGAGCGGGTGGGCGAGCATGAACTCGTCAGCATGGGCAGTTCACTCAAGTTCTGCCTGGTGGCGGAAGGCAAGGCCGATCTCTATCCCCGGCTGGGCCCCACCAGCGAGTGGGACACGGCCGCAGCCCAATGCGTGGTCTGCGAGGCCGGCGGGGTGGTGACGGATCTGGGACTGAGCCCCCTGCGCTACAACACCCATGACGGGATACTGAACCCGGAATTCCTGGTCATCGCCGATCCGACACGGGACTGGGAAAGATATCTTCCGGACTGAGCGGCCCGCCCTCAGATACGCCGCATCAGCGCCGCCTGCTGCATCAGCTGGGCGGCGATCTCCTCCACGGACATCTGAGTGATGTTCAGGCAGGGAATCCCCTCCCGCTTGAGCATCCGCTCCACCGCCTTGAGCTCCTTGTTGCACTGCTCCACGCTGGCGTACTGACTATTGGGGCGACGCTCGGTGCGAATCTGATGCAACCGCTCCGCATCCACGGTCAACCCGAACAACTTCTTGCGATAGGGTTCCAGGGAGGCCGGCAGCGTGCCCCGGTCGAAATCATCATCCGCCAGGGGGTAATTGGCCGCCCGGATGCCGTAATTGAGTGCCAGGTACATGCAGGTCGGGGTCTTGCCGGTCCGGGAGACGCCCATCACCACCACATCGGCGTTGGGATAGTCCCGGGTGGTCGCGCCGTCATCGTTCTGGATGGCGAAATGCAGGGCATCCATGCGCTCGGCATAGGTCCGCATGTTGCCCATGCCATGGGAACGCCCGGCCACATGCTGGGCGGTCACCCCCAGTACCTCTTCCAGGCGGGGCGTAAAGGCATCGAAGAAATCGAAGATCAAACCCCGACAGTGGGCCAGTTCTTCCCGACGCCGGGCATCCACCAGGGTCGAAAACACCAGGGGCGGCTCGCCGTCACTCTGGGCGGCCCGGTTGATGCGCTGCACCGCCCAGTCCATCTTCTCCTTCGAGTTGATGAAGGGCAGGCTGACGGTGTTGAAGTGAATCTGCTCGAACTGGGTCAGCAGGGTGTGCCCCAGGGTTTCGGCGGTGATGCCGGTCCCATCGGAGACGTAGAAGACGGAGCGGGTCATGGAACGAAACGGGGCCTCTTGATGGGATCATGTCCAAATGGACAAAGACCGGCGACTCCCTCCGGCAATGGGGCCCAAGGGAGACGCCGGAATGATCAGCCGCCCCTAGGCGTCCTGACGACCTTTGGCATCCCCGGCCAGACGCAGCCAGGTTTCCACCACGGTGTCCGGGTTCAGGGAGATGGACTCGATCCCCTGCGCCATCAGCCACTCGGCCAGATCCGGGTAGTCGGACGGTCCCTGACCGCAGATACCCACGTACTTGCCGGCCTTGCGGGCCGCCTGGATGGCCAGGGACAGCAGCTTCTTCACCGCCGGATCCCGCTCGTCGAAGGTGGCCGCCACCAGGCCGGAATCCCGGTCCAGCCCCAGGGTCAGCTGGGTCAGGTCGTTGGAGCCGATGGAGAAACCGTCGAAGAACTGGAGGAACTCGTCGGCCATCACCGCATTGGAGGGGATCTCGCACATCATGTAGATCTTCAGGCCATTTTCACCCCGCTTCAGGCCCATCTCGGCCAGCAGGTTGATCACGCCCTCGGCCTCGGCCAGGGTCCGCACAAAGGGCACCATGACCACCACGTTGGTCAGGCCCATCTCGTCACGCACCCGACGCACGGCACGGCATTCCAGTTCGAAGCAATCGCGGAAATCGTCGGACAGATAACGGGAGGTGCCCCGGTAGCCGATCATGGGGTTCTCTTCGTCCGGCTCGTAGCGCTCGCCCGCCAGCAGGTTGGCGTACTCGTTGGACTTGAAGTCGGACAGGCGCACGATCACCGGCTCGGGATGGAAGGCGGCCCCCAGGGTGGCGATGCCTTCCGCCAGCTTGTCCACGTAGAAGCTGACCGGGTCCGGATAGCCGGCAAAGCGCCGGGCCACTTCATCCTTCAAGTCCGCCGGCAGGGTGTCGAAGTTGAGCAGCGCCTTGGGGTGCACGCCGATCATGCTGTTGATGATGAACTCCAGACGGGCCAGACCCACCCCGGCGTTGGGGATGTTGCGGAAGTGGAAGGCGCGACCGGGGTTGCCCACGTTCATCATCACCTTCACCGGCACCTCGGGCATGGAGTCGGTACGGGTACGCAGCACCTCGAACTCCAGCTCACCCTTGTAGATGCGGCCTTCGTCGCCTTCGGCACAGCACACGGTCACGGCATCGCCTTCCTTGAGGCGGGCCGAACCATCGCCGCAGCCCACCACTGCCGGGATGCCCAGTTCACGGGCGATGATGGCGGCATGGCAGGTGCGGCCACCGCGGTCGGTGACGATGGCGGCGGCCCGCTTCATCACCGGCTCCCAGTCGGGGTCGGTCATGTCGGTCACCAGCACGTCGCCGGGCTGCACCCGGTCCATCTCGTCCAGGTTCATCACCACGCGCACCTTGCCGGCGCCGATCTTCTGGCCGATGGCACGGCCGCGCACCAGCACTTCGGTACGGGGGGAGCGGATGCGATAGCGCTCGATCACCTGACCGTCGGCCCGGCTCTCCACGGTCTCGGGACGGGCCTGCACGATGTAGAGCTGGCCATCCACACCGTCCAGGGCCCACTCGATGTCCATGGGACGGCCGTAGTGCTGCTCGATGATCATGGCCTGACGGCCCAGTTCTTCCAGCTGGACGTCGGTGATACAAAAACGCAGGCGGTCATCTTCGCTGACCTGCACGGTGCGGGTGGACTGACCGTTCTCGCCGAAAATCATCTTGATGGCCTTGCTGCCCAGGTGGCGGCGCAGCACGGCGGGGCGGCCAGCGTCCAGGGCCGGCTTGTAGAGATGGAATTCATCGGGGTTGACGGAGCCCTGCACCACGGTCTCGCCCAGGCCCCAGGAGGCGGTGACGAAGACCACGTCACGGAAACCGGACTCGGTGTCCAGGGTGAACATCACGCCGCTGGCGCCGATGTCCGAACGGACCATGCGCTGGATGCCGGCGGACAGGGCCACCTCGGCGTGATCAAAGCCTTGGTGAACCCGATAGGAAATGGCGCGGTCGTTGTAAAGGGAGGCAAACACCTCATGGATGGCCTTGAGGACGCCGTCCAGGCCGCTGACGTTGAGGAAGGTTTCCTGCTGCCCCGCAAAGGAGGCATCCGGCAGATCTTCCGCGGTGGCGGAGGAACGCACGGCGACGGTGAACTCGCCCTCGGTCTCGGCCACCATCTTGTTCCAGGCCTCGGTGATGGCCTCGTTCAAGGCCGGCGGGAACGGGGTTTCCACCACCCAGCCGCGGATCCGGGCACCGGCTTCCCGCAGGGCGCTGATGTTGTCCACGTCCAGATCGGCCAGCAGGCCGTTGATGCGATCCGCCAGGCCCTCATGCTGGAGAAACTCGCGGAAGGCGTGGGCGGTGGTGGCAAAACCACCCGGGACGCGAACCCCGGCTTCGGACAGGCCATGAATCATTTCGCCCAGCGAGGCATTCTTGCCGCCCACGCGGGGGACATCGTTCATTCCCAGGTCCTGAAACCAGATAACGTACTTATCCATACTCCTGCCCTATGCATACGTGAAACGGTAATTGTAGCCGGGACCATGGCCTCAAGACGAGTATTCAGCGAAGCTATCAGCCCCAAAAAGACACTTTTGACCTTTAATACCAACAATCGACCGGGGAAGATTCATGGGGTCCGTCCCGAATCTCTATTACAAGCAGAATCGCCTCAAACAGCTCAGGGCCTTCTGCCGTGCCGCCCGCCTGGGCAGCATTTCCATGGCGGCGGAGTCCCTCTTTCTAAGTCAGCCCGCCGTCTCCCTGCAGATCCAGGCCCTGGAACGGGAGTTCGAGACCGTGCTGTTCGAGCGGCGAGGCCCCCAGATCCGGCTGACCCCCGAGGGCGAAACCCTCTACAAGCTGGCCGACCCCCTGGTGGAAGGCATCGACAGGCTGCATGAAACCTTCGCTGCCAGCTTTGGCCGCCTGGAGTCGGGAGAGCTGAATGTGGCGGCCGGGGAATCCACCATCCTCTACGTGCTGCCGGAACCCCTGCGCCGTTTCGCAGAGGTCTATCCGCACATCCGCATCAAGCTGCATAATGTGACGGGTCGTGACGGTCTGGCCATGCTGCACCGGGACGAGGTGGACTTCGCCGTGGGCTCCATGCTGGAGGTTCCGGAGGACATCACCTACCAGCCCATCGTGACTTACCACCCCAGGCTCATCACCCCGAAGAACCATCCTCTGGCATCCCTGGGTGAGCGGATCGAGCTGGAGGACATCAGCCCCTATGGACTCATCCTGCCGCCCCGCCATCTATCCACCTGGCGTATCGTGGACCTGGTGTTCCGGCAGCACAACGTGGACTACCACGTCTCCCTGGAGGCCGGCGGCTGGGAGGTGATCAAGAAGTATGTGGAACTGGGTCTGGGCATTTCCATCGTCACCGATGTCTGCCTGACGGGCAAGGAACAGCTGGCGGCCATACCGCTGGACCGCTTCTTCCCGGCCCGCAGCTATGGGGTCGTGCAGCGGATCGGTCGGCACCTGTCCCCCCAGGCCAAGCGCTTCATCACCATGATGGAAGCCGCCTATGCCGGCCCGAAAATGGGGTCCTCGTCACCGTCCGGGCGGGGGGAGAGCGTTTAAAATTGTGAACCATTACCGAAATTACCGGAGGCATTCATGCATTACCCCCTGCTCCCCGCACTTGCCGCCCTGCTCCTGTTCCTGATACCGGTACAGGCCCCGGCCGACGCAGAGCAGGTTCACCCGACACAACAGCAGATCATGGGCTGGGTGGAGCGGGTGGAGATTTTCCCCGAGGGTATCCAGCTCAAGGCCAAGATGGACACCGGCGCCACCACGTCCTCGCTCAACGCCCTCAACAAGAAGATCTTCGAACGGGACGGTCAGGAGTGGATCGCCTTCGACATCATCGACCCGGAAAACGAGCAAAACACCGTTCGCATCGAGCGGGAGATCAGCCGCTACGTGCGCATCATCCGCCACGACGGCAATCATCAGCGCCGTCCCGTGGTCCGCATCGGCCTGTGCATGGGCGAAGTCTACCGCGAGGCGGAGATGAGCCTGATCGATCGCACCCAGCTCACCTACCAGGCCCTGGTGGGCCGCAACCACATGCGGGGAGTCATCCTGGTGGATTCCTCCCGTACCCGCACCCAGCCGCCGGCCTGCGTGCCACCAGACTTGCCGACCACGGACGAACCATCTGACGAACACACCCCAGACATGGATATGGACATCGAGCAGGATGAAGAAGACCCTGAAGACCGCTGATCACAACACCACTGATCACAACAAGGACCGCCCATGTTGAAGCGTTTCCACCTCCCCCTGGTGATATTGGTGCTCTGCAGCGCCAGCCTGGGCATGTTTTTCCACAAGGTCTACAACCTCGGCTTCCCCCTGCTTCCGGCGCAGACCGCCGATAACTGGATCGTGGAGGCGCGCGTGAGCTTCGAGCCCACCGGCGGGGCCGTGACCGCCCGGGTCTTCATCCCCAACGAGCCCAAGCGTTTCGCCCTGCTGGACGAGAACTTCATCTCCCGGGGCTACGGCCTCACCACGGATCTCTCCGGCGAGAACCGGGAAGCCATCTGGACCACCCGCCAGCCCAGCGGTCGCCAAACCCTGTACTATCGCACCACGGTGTCCCAGCTGGAACGGGAGCGCCGGATGGAAGCGCCCTACCCCGGCCCGGTCAGCATGCCCAATCTGGAAGAACCCTATCGCTCCGCCGCCGACGCCGTGGTACAGAGGGTGAGGGAACGCTCCGCCGACATCACCAGCTTTGCCACGGTGCTGATCCGGGACATGAACAACACCCCGGACGAGAACATGGCCCTGTTCGTCTCTCGCACCGATACGGATCGGGACAAGGTCCGGACCGCCATCCAGCTGCTGGCCGGCGCCCGCATTCCCGCCCGCATGGTGCACGGCATTCCCCTCACCGACCGGACCCGCGACCTCCAGCCCCAGGTCTGGCTGGAAGTCCACAATACCCGGCAGTGGGTGGCCATCAACCCCAATACCGGTGCCGTGGGTTACCCCCCCAACTTCCTGGTCTGGTGGTACGGGGATCAGGATCCGGTCCGCCTGCAGCGGGCCCGCAACCCCCAGATCAGCTTCGCGGTGACGCAGAACTTCCAGGATGCCGTGGACGTGGCTCAGCAACGGGCCCAGATGATGGACTCACGGGTGGTGGACTTCTCCCTGTTCGGCCTGCCGATCCAGACCCAGAACATGTACCGGGTGCTGCTGCTGGTGCCCGTCGGGGCCATGCTCATCGTCCTGCTGCGCAACATCGTCGGCGTCCAGACCTTCGGCACCTTCATGCCCATCCTCATCGCCCTCTCCTTCCGGGAAACGCAGCTGCTGGGAGGGGTGATCCTGTTCACCCTCATCGTCTCCCTGGGACTGGCCATCCGCTTCTACCTGGAACGGCTCAAGCTGCTTCTGGTACCACGCCTGGCGGCGGTGGTGATCGTGGTCATCATGCTCATGCTCGCCCTCAGCATCCTCAGCCATAACCTGGGCATCGAGCACGGCCTGTCCATCGCTCTGTTCCCCATGGTCATCCTGGCCATGACCATCGAGCGCATGTCACTGGTGTGGGAAGAACACGGCCCCTCGGATGCCATCCGGCAGGGCATCGGCAGCCTGGCGGTGGCGGTGGCAGGCTACCTGCTGATGATCAACCCCTACATCGATCATCTGTTCTTCGTCTTCCCCGAACTGCTGCTGATCGTGCTGGCCGTGACCCTGCTGCTGGGCCGCTACACCGGCTACCGGCTCTCGGAACTGCTGCGCTTCCGGGCCCTGTCCGGCAGGGGTAACCCATGAAGTGGTTCATCAGCCCGAAGGAACTGCGACGGCGTGGGGTCGTCGGCATGAACCAGCGCAACGCCTGGTTCATTGCTGAACTCAATCCCCGCCGCAACTACCCCCTGGTGGACGACAAGCTCCTCACCAAGAAGCTGGCACTGGACGCGGGCATCGCGGTGCCCGAACTCTACGGCGTGATCGAGACCAACCACGACATCCGCAATCTGGCCAGGATCGTGGGCAAACATGACGACTTCGTCATCAAGCCGGCCCATGGCTCCGGCGGCAACGGCATCATGGTGATCGTTGGCCGCATGCGGGGGCATTTCCGCAAGGCCAGCGGCCAGATCGTGGATCAGGCCAGCATGGCTCACCATGTCTCCAACATCCTCAGCGGCATGCACAGTCTGGGGGGGCAGCCGGACAAGGCGATGATCGAGTATCGGGTGCACTTCCACCCCATGTTCGAGGAAGTCAGCTTCCAGGGCGTGCCCGACATCCGCACCGTGGTCTACAAGGGCTACCCGGTGATGGCCATGGTACGACTGCCCACCCGGGACTCGGACGGCAAGGCCAATTTGCACCAGGGCGCCGTGGGAGCCGGTATCGACATGGGTAGCGGGCGCACTGAACATGGGGTCTGGCACAACCAGATCATCGACCTGCACCCGGACACCGGCGCCCCCATCGGCGGACTGGAAATTCCGGACTGGGATCGCCTGTTGGAGCTGGCCGCCGGATGCTTCGAACTGACGGGTCTGGGCTATCTGGGCGTGGACCTGGTGCTGGATCGGGATCGCGGCCCGCTGATGCTGGAACTCAACGCCCGCCCCGGCCTGGCGGTCCAGCTGGCCAACGGCATCGGCCTGGGCCACCGCATTGCCATGATCGATGCCGCCATCGGCAGGGACGGTAAGCCGACCGCCTCGCCGGCGGAGCGGGCGGCCTTTGCCCAGGCCCGCTTCAGCGCCGAAGCCGCCCGACACTTCACCCCCTGAGTCGGCCTAAAATTCACCGTGGCCCAAGACCGAAGCCGCCGGGCAGGCTATCATGTGCCCACCCCGCCATCTGCGTGCCATCGGCGATCGCGGGCAGGGTCCGGTCTGGCGAGGCACGTGTGCGACGTCAGGAAGGCTTGTACCTGATAGCAACGCTCAAGTATGTTTAGGTCGTGTCCACCTGGCGGGGACCCTCCCTGCCGTTTCCGCGGCCGTTCTAAGGTGAATCCATGTCCTCGACCAACGTGATGAACATCAAGGAACTCAAGCAGGCGTGCAAGGCCTGCAGCCTGCGCGACCTGTGCCTGCCCCTGGGTGTCTCCGTGGAAGATCTGTCCATGCTGGAAGGCATCATCAGTCGCAAGCGCCCGGTGCAGCGGCGAGACGTGATCTATCAGGCCGGAGATCCACTGACCTGCCTCTATGCGGTGCGAACCGGCTCGGTCAAGACCTTCGTGCTGACCAACGACGGCGAAGAGCAGGTCACCGGCTTCCACCTGCCCGGGGAACTGCTGGGCCTGGATGCCATCAATGACGGGGTTCATCCCTGCACGGCCCTGGCACTGGAGACGGCCAGTGTCTGCGAGATTCCCTTCGACCGACTGGAAGAACTGGCCGGGCGCACCCCCGGTCTGCAGCATCAGCTGCTGCGCATCATGAGCCGGGAAATCCAGACCGACGAACACCTGATGACCCTGCTGGGACACCGCACCTCCGATGCCCGGCTGGCGGCCTTCCTGCTGAACCTGTCACGGCGCTTCGGCATGCGGGGCTTCTCCCGCCATGAATTCAACCTCACCATGTCCCGCTGCGAGATCGGCAACTACCTGGGCCTGGCGGTGGAAACCGTGAGTCGCATGCTCAGCCGGTTCCAGGAGCAGGGGCTGATCCAGGTACAGCGCAAGTTCATCACCATCCTCGATGCCGACGGCCTGCGGGAGATCGCCGGCATCCATGGCCATGATGCCCGTCACCAGGAACAGGCGTCAGGTCACTGAACCGATGGCTCAGTCCAGGCTGGAAGCCAGCACCTGCCAGGCGATGTTGCCGAAGGCCACTTCATACTCCAGCAACATGCGCCCCCGGATGTGGCCGTCCTCAAAGGCGGCCAGCACCCAGCGGTCACTGAGCACATGGATTTCCTCCGGCACGAAGTGTATGCTCCCCCCGAGCACGCCCCCGTGACCGATCAGCTCGGGCTGGGCGGCCAGATCCGCCACCAGCTGCACCCGGGGATCATTCAGACCCAGGCGTTGCAACCGCCTGACCTCGCCTTGCGTCAGCCCCACGGGCGCGGATTCAAGCACCTGCCCGGCGGTCAGGGAGGCCAGACGCATCTGCAGCGCCAGCACCTCCTGATTGGCGGCCGACACATCCCGTTCCAGGCCGAAGCCCCGGTAGATGTGGATCATGGCAACGATGAGCAGGAACAGCATGAAGCCGAACCAGACCAGACGTTCGGCATGGGGCAGGAAGCGAGAGGACGTTGTCATGGAATTTCCCTATGGAGTCAACGAGTCGGGAAAGCGGATCTCCAGCTGACGCCTGGCGCGGCCGGCCGCATCGGATTGACCCAGGGCTTCATGGGCCTCCACCATCACGGCCAGGGCACCGGCCAGGGCCTGCGTACCACCGAAATGCTCGCGCACATACTCCGCCCGCGCCAGGGCCTGGCGGGGATTTCCCTGGGCCAGCTGTGATCGGGCCTGGCGGGTCTCCGCTGCCGCCATGCCCTCGCGCAGGGCCATCAGATAGGCGGCCACTTCGTCACGGTAACGGGAATCAGGGAAACGCTGCACCAGCTCCCGGAACAGGATGAAGGACTCCCGCGCCAACGCAATGTCCTGTCGGGGTTCCGGCGGCATCCCACCCTCCGCGTGCAGCGCCTTCCAGCTGCCGTAACGGGCCATGGCCCGCAGATAGAACCCGTAATCCAGATCCGGGTGGGCGGGGAACGCCTGAATGAAACGATGGCTTTGTTCGTAGGCCGGATCCGGCATATCGGATACCAGGCACAGGAACGCGGTCTCCAGACGGGCATCCGCCGGTGGCGGCTCGGCATCTACCCATGCCGCCAGGGCATCGGCCGCCGCCATGCAATCCAGGTCCATCAGCGCCTGACTCAGGGCCGCCCGGGGCTGGGGTGAGGGGTCAAGGGGAACCGTGGCGCAGCCCGTCAGCCATAGGGTCGCCAACACCAGGGAAGACAGCACGTGTCGGTGAAGGGAGAATGCCGGATGCATGGAAGGAAACAGGGATCGTGGAACACGATGCCACATTAACATGCATATGCAAAAAAGCCCCGACACTTTCGTGTCGGGGCTTTTTCGATACTGGTCGGAGTGAAAGGATTCGAACCTTCGACCCCCGCCTCCCGAAGACGGTGCTCTACCAGGCTGAGCTACACTCCGTAAACTGACTCTCGGGCCGTTGGCCCCGGGAAGCTGCGTATTCTGCTACGAGATGCGTAAAAAGTCCAACATCTCATTCAATGCTAGAACACCCGCCCCACGGAAAAATGGGCCAGGGCCGCCATGGCATCCCGGTGGGGACTGGGGGGCAGCACCGACAAGCTCTCCACCGCCCGCTGGGCCTCGGCCTCGGCCACCTGGCGGGTGTAGTCGATGGAGCCAGTGGACTGGATGACTTTCAGCACCCGGTCCGCATGCTCCCGCCCGCCCTGCTCGATGGCCTCGCGGATCACCGCGGCATCCTCGGCATTGCCCACTCGCATGGCATGGATCAGGGGCAGGGTGGGCTTGCCCTCAGCCAGGTCGTCCCCCATGTTCTTGCCCATCTCCTCACTGCTGCTGCTGTAATCCATCACGTCATCGATGAGCTGGAAGGCGGTACCCAGATGCATGCCGTAGGCCGCCAGGGACGCTTCCGCCGGATCCGGCAGTTCCGCCAGCACCGGCCCCAGACGACTGGCGGCATCGAACAGCTTGGCCGTCTTGGACTGGATCACGTGCATGTAGCGTTCTTCCGTGGTGTCCGCGTCGTGGCAGTTGATGAGCTGCATCACCTCTCCCTCGGCGATGGTGCTGGTGGTGTGGGAGAGAATCTGCATGGCGCGCATGTTGCCGATGGCCACCAGACGCTCGAAGGAACGGGAATAGAGATAATCCCCCACCAGGACGCTGGCCTCATTGCCGAACAGGGCGTTGGCCGTCTCGCGTCCCCGGCGCAGTTCCGAGGCGTCCACCACGTCGTCATGGAGCAGCGTGGCGGTGTGAATGAACTCGATCACCGCCGCCAACTCGATGTGATGTCGGCCCTGGTAGCCACAGACACCGGCGGAAAGCAGCACCATCATGGGCCGCAGCCGCTTGCCGCCGCCACTGATGATGTAGTGGCCCAGTTGGTTGATGAGCACCACCGGAGAGGACAGCAGCTCCAGGATGCAGGCATCCACCGCCTTCATGTCATCGGCGATCAGGTCGCGAATCTGGTTGAGGTCCATGGGGGGTAATCGTTCGCTCGGGCAGGAAACCTCGGGCATGCTAGGAAGCGAGCTGTTCAGTGTCAAGGCGTGTCCTGAGGTTTTGGTGTTTTCAGTATTTGACCACTGCTTGCGGTCAAGGTAAACTTCCGCGTCTTTGGATTCGACCCTTTCTGGAGATCAACAAGATGTACGCGGTTATCGCTACCGGTGGCAAGCAGTACCGGGTTGCCCAAGGTGACGTGATCCGGGTCGAGAAGCTCGACGCGGAATCCGGCGCCTCAGTGGAATTCGACAACGTCCTGCTGGTCGGCAGCGGCGAAGACGTCAAGGTTGGCGCACCCTTCGTGGAAGGCGGCAAGGTGACCGCGTCCGTCAAGTCCCATGGACGTGCCGACAAGGTGGAAATCATCAAGTTCCGTCGTCGCAAGCACTCCCGCAAGCAGATGGGACATCGCCAGCATTTCACCGAGGTGGAGATCACTTCCATCTCCGGTTGATGAAGAGGTAACTTGAAATGGCACACAAGAAGGCAGGCGGCAGTACTCGTAACGGTCGCGACTCAGAAAGCAAACGCCTTGGCGTCAAGCGCTTCGGCGGTCAGATCGTGCTCGCGGGCAACATCCTGGTCCGTCAGCGCGGCACCCAGTTCCACCCCGGCGTGAACGTGGGCTGCGGCAAGGATCACACCCTGTTCGCCAAGGCGGACGGCAAGGTGGTGTTCGAGACCAAGGGCCCCAAGAGCCGCAAGTTCGTGAGCGTGGTACCGGCCTGACCGGTCACCCGCAGGGTCGAGACATACCCTCGAAAAGCCCCGGTTTCCGGGGCTTTTTTCGTACCGGACCCCGACCTGACGGCCTGACAGGGCCGGCCGATGGGACTATCATCCCGACTCAAGTATCGCGCCTTACCCACCCAACCCAACCGGTCATGCCATGAAATTCGTCGACGAAGCCACCATCAAGGTCAAAGCCGGTGACGGCGGTAACGGCTGCGTCAGCTTTCGCCGTGAAAAATACGTGCCCTTCGGCGGCCCCGACGGCGGCGACGGCGGCGACGGCGGTTCCGTCTACCTGGTGGCCAGCCACGACCTGAACACATTGGCGGACTTTCGCTTCCAGCGCTTTTATGAAGCCCAGCGGGGCGAGAACGGCCGCAGCCGCAACATGACCGGCCAGTCCGGTGCCGACCTGGACGTACCCGTCCCCGTGGGCACCCTGTGCTACGATGCGGAAACCGATGAACTCATCGGTGATCTGGTGGAGCATGGCCAGCGCCTGCTGGTGGCCCAGGGCGGCTTTCACGGCCTGGGGAACACTCGTTACAAGAGCTCGGTGAACCGCGCCCCACGCCAGTCCAAGCCCGGCACTCCCGGAGAGTTGCGCCAGCTGCGCCTGGAGCTGAAGGTACTGGCGGACGTGGGCCTGCTGGGCCTGCCCAACGCCGGCAAGTCCACCCTGATATCCCAGGTCTCCGGCGCCCACCCCAAGGTGGCCGATTACCCCTTCACCACCCTGCACCCCAACCTGGGCGTGGTGCGGGTGGGCCCCCTGCAGAGCTTCGTCATGGCCGACATCCCCGGCCTGATCGAAGGCGCCGCGGACGGGGCCGGCCTGGGCATCCAGTTCCTCAAGCACCTGTCCCGCAATCGGCTGTTGCTGCACCTGGTGGATATCGACCCACCGAACCCGGACGATACCCCGGAGCGGGCCGTCCGGATCATCGAGCACGAGATGCAGCAGTACGACCCGGAATTGCTGGAACGCCCCCGCTGGCTGGTGATCAACAAGGTCGACCTGATCCCCGCCGAAGCGCGGGAGGCACGCTGCCGGGCACTGGTGGAAACCCTGGAGTGGACCGGCCCGGTATTCACCCTCTCCGCAGCCACCGGAGAGGGCACCGAAGCCCTGATTCAACATGTCATGAGATACCTGGAAGAACATGGCACCGACACGTCAACAGCTGGGTAAGGCCCGCCGCTGGGTCGTCAAGATCGGCTCGGCCCTGATCACCGATGAAGGCCGCGGCCTGGATCTGCCGGCCCTGGAAGACTGGGCCGAACAGGTGGCTCGACTGACCCAGGCCGGCCATGAAGTGGTGCTGGTCTCATCCGGCGCCGTGGCCGAAGGGATGAGCCGCCTGGGGTGGATCGAGCGCCCCCACGCCCTGCATGAACTGCAGGCCGCCGCCGCCGTGGGCCAGATGGGCCTGGTGCAGGCCTACGAAAGCCGCTTCCAGCGCCACGGCCTGCATGCCGCCCAGGTGCTGCTCACCCACGAAGATCTGGCAGATCGGCGCCGCTACCTCAATGCCCGCAGCACCCTGCGCACCCTGCTGCGCCTGGGGGCCATTCCGGTGGTGAATGAAAACGACACCGTGGCCACGGAAGAAATCCGCTTCGGTGACAACGACACTCTGGCGGCCCTGGTCTGCAATCTGGTGGAAGCCTCGCTGCTGGTGATCCTCACCGATCAGCAGGGCCTGTATGACCGTGATCCCCGCACCCGGCCCGACGCCCAGCTGGTTTCCGAGGGACTGGCTTCGGACCCGGAACTGCTCAAGCTGGTGGCCCCTACCTTCGGTCGCCTGGGCCGGGGCGGAATGGCCACCAAGCTCACCGCCGCCTCCCGCGCCGCCCGCTCCGGCACCCACACCCTGATCACCTCCGGCCGCAACCCGGCGGTGCTGGAGCGGATCGCCGCCGGCGAGGCGCTGGGCACCCTGCTGCGTCCGGACCGGGAGCCCATGGCGGCCCGCAAGCAGTGGATTGCAGGGCAACTGGTGTCCAAGGGTGAGCTGATCCTGGATGCCGGGGCCGCCCGGGTGATCCGCGAAGCCGGTCGCAGCCTGCTGCCGGTGGGCGTGACCCATGTGAAGGGTCGCTTCTCCCGGGGAGACGTGGTGACCTGCCTGGACCCGGATGGGCGGGCGGTGGCACGCGGGCTGGTGAACTATGCCGCGGACGAGGCGCGCCGGATCATGCGCCGCAAGGCGGAAGAGATCGAGTCCATCCTGGGCTATGTGGATGAGCCGGAGCTGATCCACCGGGACAACCTGGTCCTGGTTTAGGACGGGCCGGAGGAAGAAGAGACAAAGAAAAAGCCCGGCTGATGCCGGGCTTTTTCCGAGAGATCCATCGTGACGGCCGGTAGAAACCGGCCCGCCGGCATCACATCTGGCGGATGCGGGCGTTCAGGCGGCTCTTGTGACGCGCAGCCTTGTTGGCATGAATGATACCCTTGGTGACGGTCTTGTCGATCACCGGCACGGCGGCCTGGTAGGCGGATGCCGCACCATCCTTGTCGCCGGCACGCACGGCCTTCAGCACCTTCTTGACGGCGGTGCGGAAGCGCGAACGCGTAGCCATGTTGCGCTGGCGATTGGTCTCGGCCTGGCGGGCACGCTTGCGAGCGGAGGCGATGTTAGCCAAGGTGAATCTCCTGAAAAATCGGGTCAGTTCCGGAAAAGGACGGAAGTTTGCATGGAATGCAAGGGGATGTCAACCGCGAGCCATGCTGGGCGGGGTTATCACGGCAGCGTAACGCAATCACGGCCGGCATGGCTATCGTCCCGATGCCCGCAAGCCGACATGACCCGAACCTGAACCAAGGACAACAACACCCATGGAAGGTCATCACCACCAGAGGAGCACATATATGTCATGCACCCTGTCATCCCCGGCCACCCGGCGCCGGCGCGCCATCCCGGCCTGGCTGCTGCTCGGCCTGCTGGTCATTCCCCTGGCATTACCGACCTGGCAGGCCCGGGCGGCGGAGCCGGAGGCCCGCGTGGTCTATCACGCGGACTTTGCCGATCCGCGCCGCTTCAGCGCCATGCTCACCAGCATCAACAACATGGCGGTACATTATGAAAATCAGCTGACCGATCATGACATCCGTATCGTCTTCGTCGCCCACGGCATCCGCTTCCTCACCGACGATCCCATGACCGATACCCCGTTTGCCGAGGACGAGGCCCTGGCCGCCCAACGGGAGAACCTGAAGGGACGGCTGGGCAGCCTGGTGGCGGTGCATGGGGTCAAACTGGAGCTGTGCGACATCACCCGATCCTCGGTGAACCTGGATCGTGACGCGCTCCATGAAGGCATCACCCTGGTGCCTTCCGGCGTGGTGCGCATCGTCGAACTGCAGAACCGCGAGGGATTTGCCTACCTCAAGATCGAATGACCGGCTGACCGGGTGTGCCCCGCGTCCCGCGGGCGCACCCGACACACCGAACCCGCGATCCTGTATCGTATCGCCCCGGTCCCAGCCACCCTCCACCCCGATGAGCCGACTCCTCAAATCCACCGCCGTGGTCAGCGGCATGACCCTGATCTCCCGCCTGTTCGGCTATCTGCGGGACATGGTGCTGGCGGTGAATTTCGGCGCCAGCGGCGCCACCGATGCCTTCTTCGTCGCCTTTCGCATCCCTAATTTCCTGCGCCGCCTGTTCGCGGAAGGGGCGTTTTCCCAGGCCTTCGTGCCGGTGTTCGCCGAATACCGGGAAAAGCGCGGGGCCAAGGAACTCAAGGATCTGCTCGATCATGTCAGTGGCGCCCTCACCCTGGTGCTGTTCCTGGTCACCCTGCTGGGCGTGCTGGCGGCACCCTTGCTGATCAGCCTATTCGCCCCGGGGTTTCACGGCGAAGACGGACGCCATGCCCTGGCCTCGGAGATGCTGCGCATCACCTTCCCCTACCTGCTGTTCATTTCCCTCACCGCCATGGCCGGCGGCATTCTGAACAGCGTGGGTCGCTTTGCCGTGCCCGCCTTCACTCCCGTGTTCCTGAACCTCTCCCTCATCGCCGCCGCCATCTGGGGCGCCCCCCTGTTCGCGGAACCGGTGGTCGCCCTGGCCTGGGGTGTATTCATCGCCGGCGCGGTACAGCTGGCCTTCCAGATCCCGTTCCTGATGCGCGTGGGCCTGCTGCCCCGCCCTCGCCTGAAACGGGCCCATGACGGGGTCCGGCGCATCGGCCGGCTCATGTTGCCGGCTATCTTCGGTACTTCGGTGGTGCAGATCAACCTGCTGGTGGACACCCTGATCGCCTCCTTCCTGGCGGCCGGTTCCATCACCTGGCTGTATTTCTCGGACCGGTTCGTGGAGCTGCCCCTGGCTCTGTTCGGCATCGCCATCGCCACGGTGATCCTGCCCCGCCTGTCCCGGGAGCATGCCGGCGAGGACCCCATGGCCTTCAGCCGCACCCTGGACTGGGCACTGCGGCTGTCACTGCTCATCGCCATCCCCTGCGCCCTGGGCCTGATCCTGCTGGCGGCACCGATCCTGTCCAGCCTGATCCAGTACCAGGAATTCCTGGAGAGCGACACCCGCATGGCGGCCATGTCCCTGATGGCCTACGCCGCGGGCCTGCCGGCCTTCATCCTCATCAAGATCCTGGCCCCGGGCTATTTTTCCCGGCAGGACACGAAGACACCGGTGAAGGTGGGCATCATTGCCATGGTGGCCAACATGGTGCTGAACCTGGTCATCGTGGTGCCCTGGGTCTGGATGGACTGGCCGGGTCCCCATGCCGGCCTGGCCCTGGCCACCGCCCTGTCCGCTTACCTGAACGCCGCCCTGCTCTATCGGGGCCTGCGGCGGGACCAGGTGCTGCACATCCTGCCGGGCTGGACGGGGCTGTGGTGGCGGTTGCTCCTGGCGACGGGTCTGATGACGGGGCTGCTGCTGATGTTCACCCCGGAGTTGTCCCAGTGGAGTGCCTGGATCGCCCGGGAACGGGTGCTGATGCTGCTGGGCCTGATCGGCCTGGGTGCGGCCACCTATGGCGCGGCACTGCTCGCCATGGGGGTCCGACCCAGGGCCTTCCTGCTGAAATGACCGCGCAAGCCTGTCAAAGCCCGGCCGCTCCTGAGTATACTCAGCACTTTTGCGACCAACTCCCATGGAACTGATTCGCGGTGCCCACAATCTGAGGCCCCGCCACCGGGGCTCGGTAGTCACCATCGGCAATTTCGACGGCGTCCACCTGGGGCACCAGGCCGTGCTCGGGCAACTGGCCGAGAAGGGGGCGGAACTGGGCCTGCCCACCACGGTGGTGAGCTTTGAACCCCTGCCCCGGGAATATTTCACGGGCGGCAGCGCGCCGCCCCGGCTGCAGCGTTTTCGGGACAAGCTCCTGGCCATGCGGCGCTTCTCCGTGGACCGCCTGCTGTGTCTGCGCTTCAATGCCGCCCTGGCGCAGATGTCCCCGGAGGATTTCATCCGCATCCTGCTGGTGGAAAAACTGGGGGTGCGCTACCTGGTGGTGGGAGACGATTTCCGCTTCGGCAGGCAGCGCGGCGGAGATTTCCAGACCCTGAAGGATGCCGGCAGGGTCCATGGCTTCGAGGTGGCCCACATGCACACCTTTCACATCGACGGCGAACGGGTCAGCAGCACCCGCATCCGGCGGGCGCTGGAACTGGGCCGGATGGCGGAGGCGGAAAAACTGCTGGGACGCCCCTACCGCATCAACGGCCGGGTGATCCACGGCGACAAGCGAGGCAGGCCCCTGGGCTTTCCCACCGCCAACCTGCGTCTGGGACCAAGCCCCATGGCGGTACGTGGGGTCTACGCGGTCGAGGTCTTCGGCCTGCCGGGGGAACCCCTGCAGGGGGTGGCCAACGCGGGCACCCGCCCCACCCTGGGCGGGGTACAGAACCGGCTGGAGGTCCATCTGTTCGATTTCGACGGGGATCTCTACGGCCGTCACCTGCACGTGGATCTGCTGCACCGCCTGCGGGACGAACAACGCTTTCCTTCACTGGATGCCCTGCGCGCGCAGATCACCCTGGACGCGGCACGGGCCCGGCAATTCTTCGCGGCCCCCACATCACCGGCGCCACGCGGGACCGACTGAGGTAATACGACATTGGCTGACTACAAAGACACCCTGAACCTGCCGCAGACCGACTTCCCCATGCGGGGCAACCTGGCCCAGCGGGAACCCAAGATGCTGGCCGACTGGCAGCAGCAGGATCTGTACCGGCAGATCCGCCGGGTCAGCGAGGGCCGTCCCCGCTTTGTCCTGGCGGACGGCCCGCCCTACGCCAACGGCGACATCCACATCGGCCACGCGGTCAACAAGATCCTCAAGGACATCATCGTCAAGAGCCGCACCCTGGCGGGTTTCGATGCCCCCTACGTCCCCGGCTGGGACTGCCACGGCCTGCCCATCGAACTGCAGGTGGAACGCAAGCTGGGCAAGACCGCCCGCGGCACCGATGCCGCCGGCTTCCGTCAGGCCTGCCGCGCCTATGCCCATGAGCAGGTGGATCGCCAGCGGGAGGACTTCAAGCGCCTGGGTGTGCTGGGCGACTGGGACAACCCCTATCTGACCATGGACTATCCGGTGGAAGCGGACATCATCCGTGCCCTGGGGACGATCATCGAGCGGGGGCACCTGCTCAAGGGCGACAAGCCGGTGCACTGGTGCGTGGACTGCGGCTCCGCCCTGGCCGAGGCGGAAGTGGAATACGAGGATAAGACCTCCCCCGCCATCGACGTGCGGTTCCGTACCCTGGACGACGAGGACGTCCTGCGGCGCCTCACCGTGCTGGATGACGCCGCCACCGGTCCGGTCTCGGTGGTGATCTGGACCACCACCCCCTGGACCCTGCCCGCCAACCAGGCGGTGGCCCTGCACCCGGAACTGGAATACGCCCTGGTGGCGGTCAACGGCGAGCGCCTGCTGCTGGCCCGGGATCTGGTGGAAACCGCCATGGGGCGCTACGGTTTCGAGGACTGGCGCATCGTCGGCCATGCCCGGGGCGCCCTGTTCGAGGGAATGCTGCTGCAACACCCCTTCTATGACCGCCAGGTACCCGTGATCCTGGGCGATCACGTCACCCTGGAAGCGGGGACCGGCGCCGTTCACACCGCCCCCGGCCATGGTCAGGACGACTACGTGGTGGGCAGTCGCTACAACCTGCCGGTGGATAACCCGGTGGGCGGCGACGGTCGCTTCCTGCCCACCACCGAGCTGTTCGCCGGTCAATCCGTGAACGAGGCCAACGGCCACATCCTCCAGCTGCTGCAAGACCGGGGCATGCTGGTGAAGATGGAGAAGATCCGCCACAGCTACCCCCATTGCTGGCGCCACAAGACCCCCATCATCTTCCGCGCCACCCCCCAGTGGTTCATCAGCATGGACAAGGCGGAGCTGCGGGAAACCGCCCTGACCGCCATCGACAAGGTGCGCTGGGTGCCCGACTGGGGCCGCGCCCGCATCGAGGGCATGGTGGCCAACCGCCCCGACTGGTGCATCTCCCGTCAGCGCAACTGGGGCGTGCCCATCCCCCTGTTCGTCAACAAGGAAACCGGCGCCCTGCACCCGGATACCCCTGCCCTGATCGAGGCCGTGGCCCAGCGGGTGGAACAGGCCGGCATCGAGGCCTGGTTCAGTCTGGACCCGCGAGAGCTGCTGGGTGAGGACGCGGACCGCTTCGACAAGCTCGGTGACACCCTGGACGTGTGGTTCGACTCCGGCGTCACCCACGCCACCGTCACCGAGCGCCGGGCCGGGCTGGGACTGCCGGCGGACCTCTACCTGGAAGGTTCCGACCAGCACCGGGGCTGGTTCCAGTCCTCCCTGCTCACCGCCGTGGCCATGCGGGGCGAAGCCCCCTACAAGGCGGTGCTGACCCATGGTTTCACGGTGGACGCCCAGGGGCAGAAGATGTCCAAGTCCAAGGGCAACGTGGTGGCCCCGCAGAAGGTGATGGACACCCTGGGGGCCGACATCCTGCGCCTGTGGGTGGCGGCCACCGACTACAGCGGCGAGATGGCGGTGTCCGACGAGATCCTCAAGCGGACCGCCGACGCCTACCGGCGCATGCGCAATACCGCCCGCTTCCTGCTGGCCAACCTCAACGGCTTCGATCCGGCCCGGGATCTGCTGCCGCCGGAACAGATGCTGCCGCTGGATCGTTGGGCGGTGGACCAGGCCCTCAAGGTGCAGCAGCATGTGACCCAGGCCTACGAGCGTTACCAGTTCCACCAGATCTACCAGCGGGTCCACAATTTCTGCTCGGTGGAGATGGGCAGCTTCTACCTGGACGTGATCAAGGACCGCCAGTACACCACTCAGGCAGACAGTCGCGCCCGCCGTTCGGCCCAGACCGCCATGTACCACGTGGTGGAGGCCATGACCCGCTGGCTGGCACCCATCCTGAGCTTCACCGCCGAGGAGATCTGGCAGCACATCCCCGGGGAGCGTCCGGCCTCGGTGCTGCTCACCACCTGGTATGAACACCTCTCCCCGCTGCCGGAGGACGGCCCCCTGAGCGCCGCCGACTGGCACCGGGTGCTGGAAGTGCGTCAGCTCGTCAGCCGGGAACTGGAGAAGCTGCGGGCCGACGGTGGCATCGGTGCCTCCCTGGACGCCGAGGTGGATCTGTACTGTGACGGTGCCCTGGGGGAGATCCTGTCCCGCCTGGGTGATGAACTTCGGTTCGTGCTGATCACCTCCTATACCCGGGTGCGGGATCGCAGCCAGGCCCCGGCGGATGCCGTGACCACCCCCCTCCCGGAGGGAGACGACCTGGCCATCCGGGTATCCCGGTGCGAACATCCCAAGTGCCCCCGCTGCTGGCATCACCGGGCGGATGTGGGAGCCGATGCCGGGCATCCCGAACTGTGCGGACGCTGCGTGGAGAATGTCGCGGGCGCAGGGGAACAACGGGCCTTTGCCTGATCGATACATTGCCCTCACCCGATCCCCTCTCCCGCCCGGGGGGAGGGGCGCCAACAGAGAACGAAAAACATGATCAAATGGCTATGGCTGTCTTTTGCCGTGATCGTTCTGGACCAGATCACCAAGCGGATCGCGGAGTACCAGCTGGTTCAGTTCGCACCCATGGAAATCCTGCCGTTTTTGAACTTCACCCTGGTCTACAACCAGGGGGCGGCTTTTAGCTTCCTCAGTGACGCCGGCGGCTGGCAGCGATGGTTCTTCACCGTGCTTGCCATCGGCGTGAGCATGATCCTGGTGTGGTGGATGGCCAAGCTCCAGCGGGAAGAAGCCGGTACCGCCGCGGGCCTGGCCCTGATCGTCGGCGGCGCCATCGGCAATGTCATCGACCGGATCTGGCACGGCCACGTGATCGACTTCATCGACATGCACTATGCCGGCTACCACTGGCCCGTGTTCAACATCGCCGACAGCGCCATCACCGTGGGTGCCGTCTGGCTGATTGCCGCCAACCTGCTGCAGGGGGTCAAGCCTCCGCCCAAGGCCTCATGATCCGCCCCGGCAGCCGGGTCCGCATGCATGTCCGCCTGTGTCTGGACGACGGCACCGTGGCGGACGATACCCGCGCCGACGGGGATGAACCGGTCACCTTCACCGTGGGCGCGGGCGAACTGCTGCCGAGCCTGGAGACCGTGGTCATGGGTCTGGCCACCGGTGACCGCCACACGGTCACCCTGCCCCCGGAGCAGGCCTACGGCTTTGCCTCGCCCCGGGCGGTGCAGACCCTGCCCCACGATGACTTCCCCCCGGACCTGGCCCTGGCGGAAGGGCTGATCGTGGGTTTTGACACCCCCACCGGGGAGCAGATCCCCGGACTGATCCGCCGGATCGGGGAAGACGGCGTCACGGTGGACTTCAATCACCCACTGGCGGGACAGGCCGTGACGGTGACGGTGGAGATCCTGGCCGTGGACCCGCCATAGCCATTTCCCCGGGGGAAAAGGGGCCATTCGAAGCCCATGGGGCAATGTTGTACACTCATCCCCCTGCCAACACACCCACCGGGTCTGACCATGCATATCCTCCTCGCCAATCCCCGCGGATTCTGCGCCGGCGTCGACCGGGCCATCGAGATCGTCGAACGGGCCCTGGATCTGTTCGGCACCCCCATCTACGTTCGTCACGAAGTGGTCCATAACCGCTACGTGGTCAATGAACTACGGGAAAAGGGCGCCATCTTCGTCGAGGAACTGGATCAGGTCCCGGATGGAGCCACGGTCATCTTCAGCGCCCACGGCGTACCCCGCACCGTGCGCGACGAGGCCCGTCGCCGGGGCCTGCGGGTCTTCGACGCCACCTGCCCGCTGGTGACCAAGGTCCACATGCAGGTGGCCCGTCATGCCGCCCGGGGCGAGGAAGTGGTCCTTATCGGCCATGCCGGTCATCCCGAGGTGGACGGCACCCTGGGCCAGTATGACCGCAGCCAGGGCGGCGAGATCTATCTGGTGGAAAACGTCGAGGCCGCCTCCCGGCTGGACGTGAAACACCCCGAAACCCTGGCCTACGTGACCCAGACCACCCTGTCCATGGACGACACCCAGGGCATCGTGGACGCCTTGCGGGCGCGCTTTCCCCACATCCAGGGCCAGCGCCGGGACGACATCTGCTACGCCACTCAGAACCGGCAGGACGCCATCAAGGCCCTGGCCGCCGAATGCGACCTGATCCTGGTGGTGGGCTCCCCCAACAGTTCCAACTCCAACCGGCTGCGGGAGATCGCCGAAAAGCTGGGGGTGGAGGCCTACCTGATCGACGGCGCCGAGGACATCCAGCCCCAGTGGCTGGAAGGCCGTCGGCGGATCGGCGTCAGCGCCGGCGCCTCCGCGCCGGAGCTACTGGTGCAGCAGGTGCTGGATCACCTGCGGCCCCTGGGCGTGGAGACCATCGTGGAACACGAGGGACGCCCGGAAAAGGTGACCTTCTCCCTGCCCAGGGAACTGCGGCTCAAGGAGGGCTGATGCCCCGGCCCGGCACCATGAAAAAAAGCGGGCGCCGATGGCGCCCGCAGTCATCCAACCCACACTCCAGAGAAGAGGTTTACTTGCGTCCGGCGGTGAACTCCGGATAGGCCTCCAGACCGCACTCGGCGATGTCCACGCCCTTCAGTTCGTCTTCCTCGCTCACCCGGATACCCATGGTGTACTTGAGGATCAACCAGAAGAGGATACTCATGGTGAAGACGAAGGCGAAGATGGACAGGATGCCCACCAGCTGGGCCACGAAGCTGGCATCCGGGTTGGACAGCAGCACCGCGAACACACCCCAGATACCCGCCGTACCGTGGGCGGAGATGGCGCCGGCCGGATCGTCGATCCGGATCTTATCCAGCAGGACGATGGAGAACACCACCAGCACGCCACCGATGAAGCCGATGGTGGTGGCCAGCAGCGGATGGGGCATCAACGGTTCCGCCGTGATGGCCACCAGGCCGGCCAGGGCGCCGTTCAGGCCCATGGTGAGGTCGGTCTTGCCGAACAGCAGACGGGAGGTGATCAGGGCTGCCACCACGCCGCCGGCGGCGGACAGGTTGGTGTTGGTGAAGACGCGAGCCACGGCGTTGGCGGATTCCACGTCGGACACCTTCAGCTCCGAGCCGCCGTTGAAACCGAACCAGCCCAGCCAGAGGATGAAGATACCCAGGGTGGCCAGGGGCATGTTGGCACCCGGCAGGGCGTTGATCTGCCCCTTGGGACCGTACTTGCCCTTACGCGCGCCGAGGAGCAGCACACCGGCCAGGGCCGCCACTGCACCGGTCATGTGCACGATGCCGGAACCGGCGTAGTCCAGGTAACCCAGTTCGTCCAGGAAGCCACCGCCCCAGCTCCAGAAACCCTGGAAGGGATAGATGAAGCCGGTGAGGACCACGGCGAAGATGAGGAATGCCCAGAGCTTCATGCGCTCGGCCACGGCACCGGAGACGATGGACATGGCGGTGGCGACGAAGACCACCTGGAAGAAGAAGTCCGACAGGTTGGAGTAGTAGATCTCCCCGTCGCTCAGCAGCACCTCTTCGACGGAGTTGTCCACGCTGCTCAGGATCGGCATGAAGCTCGGGATGAGGGAATTGAAGCCGTCCCCGTACATGATGTTGTAGCCGATCAGCATGTACATGATACAGGCGATGGAGTACAGCGCGATGTTCTTGGTGAGAATCTCCACGGTGCTCTTGGAGCGGACCAGGCCCGCCTCCAGCATCGTGAACCCTGCGGCCATCCACATGACCAGCGCGCCGGATACGAGGAAATAGAACGTATCCAGGGCGTATGCGATTTCTATGACTTGGCTTTCCACGGTATGTCCCCCGCCGACATTGATCGGCTTATGGTTTTACAGTGCGTCGGAACCGGTCTCTCCGGTACGGATGCGGATGGCCTGCTCCAGCGGGAAGACGAAGATCTTGCCGTCCCCGATCTTGCCCGTGTTGGCCGACTTGCTGATGGCCTCGATGACCTGGTCCACCAGGGCATTGTCCACGGCCACTTCCAGCTTGACCTTGGGCAGGAAGTCCACCACGTACTCGGCCCCCCGATACAGTTCCGTATGACCCTTCTGACGCCCGAAGCCCTTGACCTCCGTGACGGTGATGCCCTGCACCCCGATCTCGGAAAGCGCCTCGCGCACGTCGTCCAGCTTGAACGGCTTGATGATGGCAGTGACTAGTTTCATGTCGGGTGCTCCCGGGAAACGGCCCGCGTCCGGCGGACCGTGTCCTGATGTGATTGAGAGGTTCCTGGTTCTCAGAAGCTCATGACGAAGGAGACGTTGAAGCGCGGATCGTCATCCTCGTCGGTATCGTTCTGGGTGTAGGCGAAGGTGAAGTCACCCATGGAGGTGGCCTTGGTGAGGTAGAGGGACCACCAGGTGTAGTCTTCCCCATCGCTATAATCCCAGTCCACGTAACCGATGGTGGCGCCCAGGGCAATGTCCGGGGTTGCATCGAAGCTGTAACCGATCTCGTAAGCGAGAGAGCTTTCCACATCACTGTCGTCGGCATTGGTCACATAGTTGATCATGCCGTACAGCCCCATGAAGTCCAGGGCGCCGTAGATTTCACCAAAATTGGCATCGTCGGCGCTTTCGGCACCCGGATAGGCGTAGTAGATATAACCCACATCAAAGCCCACACCGGAAGCGCCCACTTCGCCGGTGACACCAAAATAGACGTCCACTTCATAGCCGCCCCGGTCCTCGGAGCCATCCAGGCTGGAAGTCCAGGTGCCGATGTAGAAGCCACCCTCATGTTCAAAATCAATACCACCCTGAACAGCGGCCCGGTCATCACTTTCGCTCACGCCCCGGAACAGGTAGTTGCTGGTGAAGCCGATATTGGCGCTAAGCTCCGCGGAAGCCGTGGACGTCACCAGCCCACCGGCCAGCAGGGCGGCGGTCACGGCGCTGGTGATGGCGGCCTTCTTGAACGTGCTGTGCATGTGTCGATCTCCTGAGCAAGGGTTTTTGCTGTGGTTGAAAAACTGCTTCAACGGAGCATTAGCAGGGAGCATGCCAGTTTTTTTTATCAGCCATTTCAATGGATTGGCCACATACCGCAGAAAACAGTCCCGGCAGGCGCGCCGTTTTGGGCAAATGCACCCCATGAGCGCACCAAAATGGGGCGCCCACCCAGCACTCGCCCATCCCCTACCGGGACGACTAGAATAGGGTTCAATACACAAAAGACCACGGAGGAAACGGCCATGATCGACAGCAAGAGCCTGGATGAGATGGCACGCAAGCTGAGCAGCATGATGCCCGAGTCGGTGCAGCACGTTCAGGCGGATATCGAGAAGAACCTAAAGGCGAGCCTGTCCGGTGCCCTGCAGCGGATGGATCTGGTGACCCGGGAGGAATTCGAGGTGCAGGCCGCCCTGCTGGAGCGCACCCGCGAGCGCCTCTCCGCCATGGAGGCCAGGGTCAAGGCCCTGGAGAAGGAATTCCTGGTCCCCCGCACCCGGGGGGACGACACCGTGGGCGAGGTGTAGCGGCGGCGTTTTCCCCTCCCCCCAACCCCTCTCCCCCAGGGGGAGAGGGGAACCCACCACTCATTTACGCTCCTCCTGATACCCGGTCACCATGGACTTGAGATAGGCATACCAGGGATGACCGGTGGTGGAGGCCATGTAGATGTGGCCGATCAGGAACACCATCAGGGCGAAGGTGGCCGCCACGTGGGCGTAGGCCACCCAGGCCAGGGGCAACAGATCGCCCATGAAGGTTCCCTTCCAGGCGGCATAGGTCAGCAGCAGCAGACCGGATACCCACAACGCCGGTGCAATCGCCGCCTTGAAACCGAAATAGGCCAGTCGCTGCAGCGGATTATGCTTGCTGGACGGTGACGTCACGAAGGGCTTGGCTTCGCCGGAGAAGATCCCGTGGGCGTAGTACAGCATCACCGCCGGCAAGCCCCGGTGGGTGGGCACATACTGGCGCCACTCCCCCGTCACCACATGCCAGAAGATGGCAAAGGCCCACAGACCGATCAGACTCAGGGCCATGACGATATGGACCTTGAGGGCCGTGTCATAGGCCATCAGGCCATGACTGCCGTGCAGTGCCAGCCCGGTGAACAACAGGCCGAAGATCAGGATCGTCTGCGCCCAGTGCCAGAAACGCTCGAACAGCGTGAAGATGCGTACCTTGCTCATGCAGCCCCCCTCATCCGGCGACGGTGGATCAGATAGCGTCCCAGGCCGTGAGCCACCACCGACAGCAGGGTCAGCCATACCGCGAGCCAGCCGAAGGGCTCCCAGGGATGCCGGTCACGGCCGGGGATATAGACCCCCGGCAGATCCGCCAGCCGACCGTCCACGCTGTGGCAGGATTCACAACTCAGGGCATCTTCCCTGGGCGCCACCATGTGATTGACCGGCCAGTACATGCGGGTGTCCACAAATCCGTACTCGCCGCTGAAACCGGCCTCGGTCTGGCCCGTGCGGCGGGCGGTGGCCATGCCCGATGCCAACGCCGCATCCCAGTCGTAACCCCGCCAGAAGGCGTTTTCGTCCCGTCCGAACAGGTGCGCCACCAACAGGGTGTTGTAGTGGGTATCGTAGGGTTGACGCCCCGCCATGATCTTGAAAGGCCAGATTCGGGCGCCGGGCTGCCCCGGTTCCCCCAGGGGCCGGTTCACGGGCACCGGCACGGCGGGATCAATGGGATCCCCCAACAGGGTGTAGTGCATGTTGCCATCGAACCAGCGGTACTCCGGCACCAGATTTTCCTCCCACTGGAAGGCGCCCTTCATGCCGTCATAGACCACCAGACCGTCTTCCATTTCCACCACGGGGCGCCCCTGTTCGTCCCGGCGCCCGGCCACGGACCAGTCCCAGAAGGTCTTGGTGGGCAATCCCCCGCGGGCAATGGTGGGGACGTGGCAGGTCTGGCAGGCAATGAATTCGGCATGCTGGTTGAGCTTGTTGTGGATGCCGGTGTCATGGGGCGCGGCGCCGTGGCAGGACTGACAGGCCGGTCGATCGCTCTCCCGCCCCGGCACCGCAACACCCGCCTCAGGGGCGGCCTTGAGCTGGTAGCGGCTGCCCTGCTGGATATGACCGGTGAATTCATGGCAGGTGGCACAGGAAAAATTCAGGCCGTCGGGATCCATGTGCACATCCACATGGCGAGGTGGCGCCAGCAGGGAGCTGTCCAGATCGCCGTGCTTGACCGCGTCGCCCCCGCCCCCTTCAAAGTGGCAGGTGCCACAGGTTTCCCGGCTGGATCGACCCACATGGCGGGCCACATGGGCCAGATCCGGGGCCTTGAACATCCGGCCGCGGAACGGGGTGTCCTGGTAAGGCGGATGCCCCGCCCCGGTGGGAAATTTCACATAGGTGCCCGTGGTGTCGTGACAGACCAGGCAGTCCACACGGTCCTGGGCGGTGAAGTCGAAATGCTCGTCCTCCCAACCGTAGCCCACGTGGCAACTGCTGCAGCGCTCATGACTGCCGGCAATGCCCAGGCACAGATTGTTCAGAGCAAACCGCTTGCCCAGGGTCTGGCCGGTTTCCGGCTGCTCGAAGCGCCAGGTCCAGTGGATGCTGCGGTGAACCTGCAGCGCGGCTTCCGTGTGGCATTCCAGACAGGCCCGGGTGACTTCCGGGCCACTCTGGAACGGACCGGCCAGTTGCTCGAACTTGCGGTGATCCGCCGTGGAGGACAAGGATGTCTCCGCGGGCAGGGCGGGGATCTCGTCGGCCGGTATCTGCAAGGGGAGCAGTACCAGCGAAAGCATGAGAAGACCTGAGCGTATCGACACGTGTCACTCCGGGACGTGAATGGAAAACCGGAGATCATTAGCAGGCACTAATAATCTAAAGTGAGTGTGACACAACCTCCACGCCTGCGTCCTTGATAATCATCAGGACGCCCTCAGCCGGGCCGGCGCCAGTCATCACCGGCGGCATCCTCGCGGTTGCGTTCACGCACCACATAGGAGCGGATCCGCCCCGACTCGAAATAGGTCCGCGCCATCAGTTCGCTCAGCACCCCGGTGGTGAGCAGCTGCACCGAGACCAGCACGCACATCACCCCCACGAACAACAGCGGCCGGGTGCCGATATCCGCCTGCAACAGCACCTTGATCAGCAGCAGATAGCCCAGAATGGCCGAGCCCAGGGCACCAAAGAACAGGCCGATGGAACCGAAGAAGTGCCCAGGGCGCGCCTTGTAGCGCATGAAGAAGTACACCGACAAAAGGTCCAGAATCACCCGGAAGGTGCGGGAGATCCCGTACTTGGAGTCGCCATGGGCACGGGGGTGGTGGGTCACCACGTGCTCGCGGATGCGCCGCGGCGAGGTCTGGGTGGCGAACCAGGCGGGGATGAAGCGATGCATCTCGCCGTAGAGACGGACCCCCTTGAGAACCTGGGCCCGGAACACCTTGAGGCTGCAACCGTAGTCGTGCAGGTTCACCTTGGTGGTCCAGCGGATCAGCCTGTTGGCGATGCGGGACGGTACCTTGCGTTTCCACAGATCGTCATGGCGGTCCTTGCGCCAGCCCGCCACCATGTCCAGATCCTCGTCCAGCAGTCGGCGCACCATGACGGGGATATCCGCCGGATCGTTCTGCAGGTCGCCATCCAGGGTGGCGATGACGCTGCCGCGGGCATGGTCGATCCCCGCCTGCATGGCCGCGGTCTGGCCGAAATTGCGCTGCAACGTGAGTACCCGCACATGGCGCCCATACTGTTCCCGGGCCGCCAGCATGCGGTCCGGCGTGGCGTCGGCACTGCCGTCATCCACCAGCACCACCTCCCAGGGCATGGGCAAATCACCCAGGGCCTCATGGATACGGGCCACCAGAGGGGCCACGTTGTCCTCCTCGTTGTACATGGGAATGACCAGGGACAGGCTCAGGGCCTCCTCGGTGCGGTAGACGGCGTAGCCCTGATCATCGGTGACGGCCTGGGCCGCCACGGCATCGCCTTCGGGTTTGACGGACATGATTCTCTATTTCTCTTCGTTGGCCGCCGGCAGCCAGGGCAACAACAGCCCGCCGGCAAGCGTGGATCCAAGCAGGAAAAGATGCAGGTTGACGGCACCCACCAGGGCCTGTTCCGCCGACACGCCGAAAGGCAGCAGGGCCGCCATCACACCGGCTTCATAGGTACCGGCCCCGCCGACCCCGTGTACCGGCAGGACACTGGTCAGATCACCGGCAATGACCGCCAGCCACAGGGCGGCGGCGGGGGCCTCCAGGAACAGGGCCAGCACCCAGACAAAGACGGCCAGTTTGACGCTCCAGTTCAGCGCCGTCCAGGCCCAGGCACGCCAGAAGTCCCGGGGAGAGGACGGCAAGGCCTCCAGGGCCCGCAGGACCCAGTCCCCCCATCGCCCCCGGACACGCGGCACCAGCCAGTGTCGCAGCAGGGGCGAGACGCGGCGCACCAGCGGCAGGCCCGACAACCACAGCACCGTGGCCGCCAGGGCCGCCGGCCATCCCACCAGCCAGGTACCGACCGCCGCCAGGCCGAAGGCGGCGAGCACATGCAGGTCCATGAGGCGAAACCAGAGCAGCACCGGCACGGAATGCACCGCCGGTACCTGGAAGTAGCGTGCCATCAACACCGGAAAGCTCAACTCGCCGGTACGCATGGGCAGCAGATTGTTGAGCAGATTGTGAATCAGCGTCAGGCGCAGACAGGCCGGGAAACGGCCCCGCATCGCCGACCGGTAAAAGTCATAGACCCGCCAGGCACGCAGGGCATAGGTGAGCAGGGTGAGCAGACCGGCCACCAGCAAGGCCATCGGCGACAGATCCCGCCAGGGCGCCAGGATGCCCCCCCAACCGTAGAAGACTTCCACCAACCCGACAAAGACCAGGAAGATGGCGATGGAAACGAGGGTTCTGGCGCGAGGCCTCAACATCCGGAAATATCCCAACACACCCGCCACCCATCGACAAAGCAAAACCCTGCCGCCGACACCACGACCGGGTTACACTGCGCACATTCCATCCAAGCCCCGCAAGCCGACATCGTGCCACGCATCCATACCTATTACCCGACGGACCTGCAGGAACTGTCACCCCGCATCCTCTGGGCCTTCCTGACGGCGGCCCTGTTCACGGCCTTCTTCTACAACCTGCACGGCGTGCCGCTATTCGACCTGGACGAAGGGGCGTTCAGTGAAGCGACCCGGGACATGCTGGCCCGGGGTGACTTCATCGCCACTTACCTCTATGGCGAGCCGCGGTATGATAAGCCTATCCTGATTTACTGGCTACAGGCCCTGAGCGTGAGCGCCTTCGGGCTCAACGAACTGGCCCTGCGACTGCCCTCGGCCCTCGCCGCCACCGGCTGGATGCTGCTGATATTCGCCTTCGTGCAGCGGGTCTGTGACCGTCATACCGCCCTGGCGGCCGCCATCATCGGCGCCACGTCCCTGGGGGTGATCATCATCGGCAAGGCGGCCATCGCCGATGCCGCCCTGCATCTGTTCATCGTCGGCGCCATGTTCGCCATCTACCTGCATTTCAAGGAAGGCGGGGTTCGCTGGGTCTATCTGGCATTCCTGTGCATGGGCCTGGGCTTTCTGACCAAGGGACCGGTGGCGGTGGTGATCCCGCTGGCGGTCAGCCTGATCTTCTATGGTCTCAAGGGCGAGTGGCGGTCCTGGCTGCGAGCGGCCTTCAATCCCCTGGGGATCATGCTGTTCCTGCTCATCGTGCTGCCCTGGTATCTGGCCATCACCTGGCGGGAAGGGCCGGGGTTCCTGATGGGCTTTTTCCTGGAGCACAACCTGGGCCGTTTCCAGGCCCCCATGCATGGCCATGCCGGTCCCTTCTACTTTTATTTGCCGGTGCTGCTGGTGGCCCTGCTGCCCTATACCACGGTGCTGATCCGGACCCTGTGGGAAGTGAGGGAGAGCTTCCGCGAGGACCTGCACGGGTATCTGCTGACCTGGTTCCTGTTCGTGCTGGTGCTGTTCTCGGCGGCCGGCACCAAACTGCCCCATTACATCTTCTACGGCATCACCCCTCTGTTCATCCTGATGGCCCTGCACCTGGACCGGGTCCGCAGCCGGTTCTGGCTGTTCCTGCCCCCGGCCCTGCTGTTTGCCGGGCTGCTGGCCTTGCCCCATCTGGTGGACCTGATCAAGCCCCATCTGGACGACCCCTTCATTCTCGCCCTGCTGACGGACCACCATGTGCATTTCGGCCCCCTCTGGCATGCCTTCTTCGTCATCGCCCTGGCTGCCTGCCTGTTCTTCATGCTGGATCGACGCATCCAGCGCGGCTATCGCCTGTTCCTGATCGGCCTGACCCTGAACGTGGGCGTGGCCGGGCTCCTGCTGCCAGCGGTGGCCGGTGTACAGCAGTCCCCCATCCGCGATGCCGGCCTGGCGGCCAGGGATCTGCCGGAAACGGTGGTGATGTGGCGCCTGAACAACCCCAGTTTCAGCATCTATGCCAACCGGGGCGTGGAGCGGCGCATGCCGGAGCCGGGAGAAGTGGCGGTCACCAAGGAGGACTCCCTGGCGCGCCTGGAGCACCACCACTATGAAGTGCTGCATGCGCGCAACGGGGTGATCCTGGTACGGATACTCGAAGCCCCATAGAGGTGCCGGGGATGCCGACTTTGGGTTATAGTCCGACGATCAAGGACGAGCCCCATGGAAGGACCCATGCACCTTGCCGTCATCCGCAGCCGAGCCCAGTTGGGCATCCAGGCGCCCTCGGTACACATTGAAGTCCATCTGGCCAACGGCCTGCCCAGCTTTGCGATGGTGGGCCTGCCGGAAGTGGCCGTGAAGGAAAGCCGCGACCGGGTCCGGGCCGCCATCCAGACCAGCGGCTTCGAATTCCCCGCCCGCCGCATCACCGTCAACCTGGCACCGGCGGACCTGCCCAAGGAGGGCGGTCGCTTCGACCTGGGGATCGCCCTGGGCATTCTGGCGGCCTCCGGACAGGTCCCTCTCAAGGCCTGCAACGGTTTGGAATTCCTGGGAGAACTGGGCCTGACCGGTGAACTGCGCCCGGTGCGCGGCGTACTGCCCGCGGCCATGGCGGCGGCGCGGGCGCAGCGAACCCTGGTGCTGTCACGGGGCGATGCGGACGAGGCGGTGCTGGTGGACGGTGTGGTCGTGATACCGGCGGACCATCTGCTGGAAGTCTGTGCCCACCTGCGCGACGAAGCGCCCCTCTCCCCCCATACGCGGATCCCCTCGACCACGGATGACCCGGCCACGCAACCGGATCTGACGGATGTGCGCGGCCAGCCCCAGGCCCGCCGTGCCCTGGAGGCCGCCGCCACCGGCGGCCATCACCTGCTGATGATAGGGCCACCCGGCACCGGCAAGACCATGCTGGCCAGCCGCCTACCGGGGCTGCTGCCGCCCATGAGCGAAACCGAAGCCCTGGAAACCGCGGCCCTGCATGCCATCAGTCACCACGGCATCGACCCCGCCCGATGGCGTATCCGTCCCTTCCGCACCCCCCATCACACCTGTTCGGGGATTGCGCTGGTGGGTGGCGGCTCACGCCCCAAACCCGGAGAGATCTCCCTCGCCCACAACGGCATTCTGTTCCTGGACGAACTGGCGGAGTTCGACCGCAAGGCTTTGGACGTGCTGCGTGAACCCCTGGAGACCGGCCGCATTTCCATCTCCCGCGCCGCCCGGCAGGCGGAGTTTCCGGCCCGCTTCCAGCTGGTGGCGGCGATGAATCCCTGCCCCCAGGGCTATGACTGCGACCTGGGACCCCACTGCCGCTGCACCCCGGAACAGCGTCGGCGACACCGGGGGCGCATCTCGGCCCCGCTGCTGGACCGGATCGACCTGTCCATCGAGGTGCCCCGGCTGCCGCGGGATGTGCTGATGGATCCGGGACCGCCCCCGGAATCCACCGAGCAGGTCAGGTCGAGGGTGGCCGCTTGCCGGGACCGGCAGATGGCACGACAGGGAAAACTGAACGCGGCCCTGTCCGGGCGGGAGACGGAAGGCGTCTGCGCGCTGGCCCCGGCCCACCAACAGTTGCTGGAAACGGCCATGGACCGTTTCAGGCTCTCGGCTCGGGCCTATCACCGCATCCTGCGGGTCGCCCGTACCCTGGCGGACATGGATGGGGCGCCCCGGATCGAGGCGCCCCACCTGATGGAAGCCCTGAGCTACCGGGCCATGGACCGCTGGCGGGCCAGCGAGGCCTGAGCATTCACGGCCGGGGCCGGGCGACTCAGCCGCCGCTGGCCCGGGAGGCGCGCTTGCGCTCGTGCTCCAGCAACAGCTTCTTGCGCACCCGGATCGCCTTGGGGGTGACTTCCACCAGCTCATCGTCCTCGATGAATTCCAGGGCCTGCTCCAGGGACAGGCGCAGGGGCGGGGTCAGGATGATGTTCTCATCGGAACCGGCGGCGCGGATGTTGGTGAGCTGCTTGGCCTTGAGGGGGTTCACCACCAGGTCGTTGTCCCGGGTGTGGATGCCGATGACCATGCCCTCATAGACCTCTTCACCGGGGCCGATGAACATGCGGCCACGCTCCTGAAGGTTGAACAGGGCGAAGCCCAGGGCCTTGCCGTTGCCGTTGGCGATCAGTACCCCGTTGTTGCGGGGGGCCACCGCGCCGGCGCGGAACTCGCCGTAACTGTCGAACACATGATGCAGGATGCCGGTGCCGGAGGTGGCGGTCAGGAATTCGGTCTGGAAACCGATCAGGCCACGGGAAGGCACCCGGTAGTCCAGACGCACCCGGCCCTTGCCGTCGGGAATCATGTCCAGCAGTTCGCCGCGGCGGCTGCCCAGCTTTTCCATGATGCCGCCCTGGTGCTGCTCTTCCACGTCCACCGTCACCATCTCATAGGGCTCCTCCTTGACCCCGTCGCGGGTGCGCACGATGACTTCCGGGCGGGACACGCCCAGTTCGTAGCCCTCGCGGCGCATGTTCTCGATCAGGATGGACAGGTGCAACTCACCCCGGCCGGACACCCGGAACTTGTCCGGATCGTCGGTTTCTTCCACCCGCAGGGCCACATTGTGCTTGAGCTCCTCCATCAGACGCTCGCGCAGGTTGCGGGAGGTGACGTACTTGCCGTCACGTCCGGCGAAGGGCGAGGTGTTGACCTGGAAGGTCATGCTCACGGTGGGCTCGTCCACCGTCAGGGCCTTGAGGGGTTCCACCGCGGCCGGGTCGCAAATGGTATCGGAGATATAGAGTTCATCCATGCCGGTGAAGGCGATGATGTCACCGGCACGGGCCTCGGGGACTTCCATGCGATCCAGCCCCCGGAAGCCCAGGATCTGGAGCACGCGCCCGTTACGCACGTTGCTTTCCCGGTCCATGACCTTGACGGCGGTATTGGTCCTGATCTTGCCGCGGGTGATGCGACCGATCCCGATCAGGCCCTGATAGGAGTTGTAATCCAGTGAGGACACCTGCATCTGGAACGGACCTTCCGGGTCCACGGTGGGAGGCGGCACCTTGTCGACAACGGTCTGGAACAAAGGATCCATGTTGCCGTCGGTCACACCCGGCTCCAGGCCGGCGAAACCCTTGAGGGCGGAGCAATACACCACGGGGAAGTCGAGTTGTTCCTCGCTGGCGCCCAGGCGGTCGAAGAGATCGAAAATCTGATCCACCACCCAGTCGGGACGGGCGCCGGGGCGGTCGATCTTGTTCACCACCACGATCGGGCGAAAGCCCATGGCGAAGGCCTTGGCGGTGACGAATCGGGTCTGGGGCATGGGGCCGTCGACCGCATCCACCAGCAACAGCACGGAATCCACCATGGACAGCACCCGCTCCACCTCACCACCGAAATCAGCGTGGCCGGGGGTATCCACCACGTTGATCCGGTAGCCGTTCCACTCCAGGGCGGTGTTTTTGGCCAGGATGGTGATACCCCGCTCCTTCTCCAGCGCGTTGGAGTCCATCATCCGCTCCACCACCTGTGCCCGGGCGTCCAGGGTCCCCGAATGCTGCAGCAGCTTGTCCACGAGAGTGGTCTTGCCATGGTCCACGTGGGCGATGATGGCGATGTTGCGAAGCTTGTCGGTCATGGGGAAAACGGCCTGCCGCCGGGGGATTGTTGGGCAAAGGGGGCGAGGATTATACAGCCCGATGGGTTGCGCGGATACGGCAAGACCATGGATTATCCGCGCGAAAACGGGTATTCCATGGGGAAATTGGGCATCATGAGGCCCTGCAACCCCCTGTGAACAGGAGGCCTTCCCATGAAGACCCGTTATCAGGACATTGCCCCCTATCAGACGCTGGACGGATCGGAAATCCGTGAACTCATGCATCCCCGCCTGAATGGGGAAGGTGCGCTGAGCCTGGCGGAAGCCCTGGTCCAGCCCGGCGCCTGTACCCGCCTGCACCGCCACATGCAGACCGAGGAACACTATCACTTCACCCAGGGCGAAGGAATGATGTATCTGGGAGATCAGGCCTTCCCGGTCAATGCGGGAGATACGGTCAGGATACCGCCCGGGGCCGCCCACAAGGTCCGGAATACCGGTGATGTGCCCCTGCGCATCCTGTGTGCCTGCGCGCCCCCCTATCGCCATGAGGACACGCAGGTTCTGGACTGATCAGGCCGGCGTCTCGTTCTCCGCCGGCATCTGCAGATGAAACCCCCGGCTTCTGAGGTTTTCCATTACCTGGGCGGCATCCTCCCGGGCCAGCCTGCGCTCGGGGGTCAGCTCGAATTCCAGGGCAAACACCGGCGCGCCGAACACCCTCATCAGGGCCTCCGGCAGGGATGAAAAATCATCCTTGGCGGGCAGGTAGAGATAGGTATCCTGCTTGCGGCTACTGCGATAGACGTAGCATGGCATGCCTTGGGTGTCGTGACTCAAACCATCTTCTCCTTCGCTCAAGCATCAATACGTCGGCAATCATACGTTGGCAATCCCGCAACCGCCCGTCATTCCCCCCGCATCTGACCCGGCACAAATTCCCCGCAAACCACGACAAGGACTCAATCCGCCTCGAAGACCACGTCAGGCTCATCGGACGGGGGCTGCACTTCAGCCGGCGGCGGTAACCGGGGCGCGGCGCCCACCCGGTCCCAGACCTCCATGCGCTGGATATCCCGGCGCCGGTACTCGAAGGCCACGTGCCCGCCCATGACGACCTGCTGCAGGTAGAGACTGGTGGGGGTGGTCGCAATCAGATTGCCCTCCCGAACCATCCCGTCACCCAGCACCAGTCGCATGCGCGCGCCCTCAAGTCGGGACAGCTCAGCCGGCAGGGCCGTGCGATAGGCCCTGGGCGCGGGATCGGCCTCCAGCCGGAAACTGGAAGCCGGCGGCAGGGGTTGGACCGGTGCAAAGGGGTCGTACTCGGCAATCTCCAGCGGTTGTCCGATGTCTTCCTCGATCCGACGGATCAGGGCCTGATTGGGTAACTCCACATCCCAGGGGCGGGTGACGGGCATCTGGATTTCCACCCCCACGCCGAACCGATCCAGGGTTTGCTCCACGGTCCGATCCGCACCACCGTACAGGGCTCCACCGAGTACCAGCAGCCCCATCACCGACACCAGAAAGCCGGTCCGGGCCCGACGCCAGTGCAACAACACGAAGGCCAGCGAGACAATAGGGACAAGATTGATCACGCCCCAGATGAATTCCCGGCGAAATCCGGCCCGGACCACCAGCAGGTAACCCAGGAGCACCAGTGCCGACCCTGCCAGCAGGGCGCCGTCCAGTACGGTCATGCGCAGACCCTCGAACCGCCACTTAATCGCAGGATTATAACAGCGCCCATAACGGCCATCGTCGCTTGTCCCTACCACCCGCCCGGGTTAAGCTGCCGATCAGCGGTCAGAACCTCAAGGAGAGAGGCACATGTCCAGGGAATACGGCCTGACACTCACCGAACTGCTCATCACGCTCGCCGTTGCCGCGGTGCTTGCCACCCTTGCCATCCCCGGTTTTGCGGGCATGGTGCGGGAGCAGCAGTTGATCACCACCACCAACACCTTCATCAGTGCCCTCCACACGGCCCGCTGGGAAGCCGTGAAGCGGGGTCACCACGCCCTGCTCTGCCCGTCCACGGACGGCCTGCAATGTACCGACACCACCTATACGGAAGGCTGGATCGTCGGCGTGGTGGAACACCCGGTCACCGGATCGGTGATTCAACCCAACACGGTCATTCGTCATTTCGGCCCCGTGCCCGCGTCGGTGACCATCCACACCAACGGCACGATGGGGGAGTACATCGCCTATCGCAACGATGGTCAGACCCGTCGTCTGAACGGCGCGCTGCAGATGGGGTCGGTGTGGCTATGCCATGGGGAGACGGGGCGGCGAATCGTCATCAGCCGAACCGGACGGGCGAGAGTGGAAATCACGTCCTGCTGACGGAAGCAGGCTTGCCGGAACCGCCCGGACCTTCGGCCGGGCGGTTCCTGTCGGGGATTTAACGGGCCACCCAGGCGGTGCACCAGCCGTTGGCGGACACCAGTTTGCCGGGGAACACGGAGCAAGGACCCCAGTCCTGGGCGCTGGCATCACTGTACAACAGGCAGTTCAGGCAGGTCTGCCCTTCCTCATAGGCGGGATGGCCAGCCGCAGCGGAGGCATCATGCACGTAGTTCAGGGCCTGAGCAGCGGGATCATCCTCGCTCAGGCGCTCCATGGCCTTGGCCGTCGTGGTCCAGCCCAGGCCTGCCACCGGCACGGCCAGCAGGCCATAACTGCCGAACTTCAGAAAACGGCGCCGACTCAGGGTATTATCGCGATCGTTCATCGTCTCTTCTCCTGTGTGTTCGTCGTGTCAGTCTCGCAGCATGCCCCTGGCATTCGAGTCCTGCGCCGGTCCCTGATATTCTGTCGTCCCACCTTGGCAGCGCAGGCTTACCACCTACATAAGCTGGGGGCACCGGACTCACCCTAGCGAACCCCGACCATGGGCGCAAGTCTCCCGGAGATCACCTTCACGACCGTTATAATGAATCGATTTCGCCCCCCGGAACCTCACCCCTCCCCTACCCTTACGGAAGATTCATCGGACAGGCCCTTGCTGCTCCAGATCCAACAGCTTCAGACCCCCCAGGTCGGCCCCCTGGACCTCGCCCTTGGCGCCGGAGAACTGGCCCAGGTGGCCGGTCCGTCCGGTGCCGGCAAGTCCCTGCTGCTGCGCGCCATCGCCGATCTGGACCGCAATGAAGGCCTGATCCGACTGGAAGGACAGCCCCGACAGGCCCTGAGCGGGTCCGACTGGCGACGCCGGGTGGGCTACCTGCCGGCGGACCCGGCCTGGTGGGCGGACACGGTGGGGGAACATCTGCAACCGGGTGGTGAACACTGGCTGGAAGCCCTGGGTTTTGGCCCGGATGTGCGCACCTGGACCGTGGACCGGCTCTCCAGCGGAGAACGGCAACGCCTGGCGCTGGTGCGGGTACTGCAGAACCGGCCCCGGGTCCTGCTACTGGACGAACCCACCGCCAATCTGGACCCGGACAACACCCTGATCATGGAAGGCCTGATCCGGGATTATCTGCGCGACAGCGATGCCGCCGCCCTGTGGGTCAGCCATGACGCGGAGCAGCGCAACCGCCTGGGTGGCCGCCTCTTTCTGATGGAAAGCGGTCGACTGTTGGAGCAGTCAAACGGATGAACGTCATCGCCCTGTCACCCCTGGACCTTACCCTGGCGGCCCTGCTGGTGATTGCCCTGGCGGCGCTGACCAGCCGGGTGGGCATGGGGCTGTCGAAGAGCCTGCTGATCTCGGCCGCCCGCACGGTGGTGCAACTGCTGCTGATCGGCCTGGTGCTCAAGACCCTGTTCGAGCATGCCGCCCTGCACTGGGTGGCCATCATGGCACTGGTGATGCTGCTGGTGGCGGGCCGGGAAGTGGTGGCCCGACAGGGGCGACGATTCACCGGCTGGTGGGCCTACGGCATCGGCACCCTGGCCATGTTCGTGTCCGCCTTCACCGCCACGGTGTTTGCGTTGACCGTCATCATCGGCCCGGCACCCTGGTGGGAGCCCCAGTACGCCATCCCCCTGCTGGGCATGCTGCTGGGCAACACCATGACCGGGATCGCCCTGGGCCTGGACCGTCTCACCCAGTCCGCCTGGCAACAGCGCCGGGTGATCGAGGGCCGCCTGATCCTGGGGCAGACCTGGACCGAGGCGATCCGGGACATTCGCCTGGATGCCGCCCGTAGCGGCCTGATGCCCATCATCAATGCGATGGCGGCGGCGGGCATCGTCAGCCTGCCCGGCATGATGACCGGTCAGATCCTGGCGGGCACACCGCCCATGGAAGCGGTGAAATACCAGATTCTGGTGATGTTTCTCATCACCGCGGGCACCGGATTCGGTACCCTGGGGGCCATCTGGCTGGGTTCCCGGCGCCTGTTCGACGAGCGGGAACGACTGCGGCTGGACCGCCTGAAGGCCGGATGAACCGCATCAGGCCACCGGCGGTCGAAAGCCCGTTGCAGGCTCCCCGGGGTCACGGCATAGGGAGTATCATACGCCCGCTTTACCGGGTCGGCGTCCCAGTGACACCGACCCTCCATTCGCGCTGATCGACAAGGCCCATCATGACAGATTGGACGACGGATAACGCCCGCCAGACCTACAATATCCCCCACTGGAACGGCGACTACTTTCACATCAATGAGCAGGGCCGCGTGATCGTCCGGCCGCCCGCCCATGCCCGGCATCCGGGCGTGGACCTGTTCGAACTGGTGAACCATGTATCCGGCCTGAACATCGACGTGCCGGTGCTGGTGCGCTTTCCGGACATCCTCTGCGACCGCGTGAAGCGACTCACCGAGGCCTTCGATCAGGCCATCGAGGACAACGAGTTCCCCGGCCGCTACACCGCCGTCTATCCCATCAAGGTGAATCAGCAACGCAGCGTGGTGGAGCGCATCCTCACTTGTGGCGGCGAGCGGGTGGGCCTGGAGGCAGGCAGCAAACCGGAACTGATGGCGGTGCTGGCCCTGGCCCGCCCCGGCGGGGTGATCGTCTGCAACGGCTACAAGGACCGGGAATACCTGCGTCTGGCCATGATCGGCCAGCTGCTGGGACACCGGGTCTACATCGTTATCGAAAAACCCTCGGAACTGAACGGCGTCATCGAGGCCGCCCGCGACCTGGGGGTCCGCCCCTCCCTGGGCATGCGGGTGCGGCTGGCCTCCATGGGCAAGGGCAAGTGGCAGAACACCGGTGGCGAAAAGGCCAAGTTCGGCCTCTCCGCCGCCCAGGCCCTGAAGCTGCTGGACCAGCTGCGGGACCACGACATGCTAGACTGCATGCAGCTGCTGCATTTCCACATGGGTTCCCAGATCGCCAACATCCGCGACATCCAGTCAGGCATGTACGAAGCCTCCCGCTTCTTTGCCGAACTGCATCGTCTGGGCGCCCCCATCCAGGTGGTGGACGCCGGCGGCGGCCTGGGGGTGGACTACGAGGGCACCCGCTCCCGCAACCTGTGTTCCATCAATTACAGCCTGCAGGACTATGCCGACAGCCTGGTGCGCATCCTGGCCAACACCTGCCGGGAATACGACCTGCCGCCAACGGAGATCTTCACCGAGTCCGGTCGTGCCATGACCGCCCATCACGCGGTGCTGATCACCAATGTGATCGACACCGAGCGTGCGCCGGTGGCCGCCGACATCCAGCCCCCCGACGAGGAGGCCCCGGCGGTGCTGCTGGACATGTGGAGCCTGTTCGAACGCACTGCCGAGAGCGCCCCCACCGAAGTCTTCCACACCATGGTGGACTGGCTGCGGGAAGTGCAGTCCATGTTCACCCACGGCCTGCTGGACCTGGAGCACCGGGCCTTGGCGGAGCAGATCTACTTCGCCACCTGCCGACGCCTGCTGACCCGGCATGCCCAGCGCCTGCCCCGGGATATCGCCGACGAACTCACGGAAAAGCTCTCGGACAAGTATTTCTGCAACTTCTCCGTGTTTCAGTCCATCCCGGACGTCTGGGCCATTGACCAGATCTTCCCCATCATGCCCCTGCACCGGCTGGACGAGCGCCCCACCCGCCTGGGGGTACTGCAGGACCTCACCTGCGACTCCGACGGCCACGTGGACCGCTACGTGGACGGCGAGACCATCGTCCCCAGTCTGCCCCTGCACGAATTCCGCCCCGGGGAACAATATCTGCTGGGGATCTTCATGGTCGGGGCCTACCAGGAGATCCTGGGGGACCTGCACAACCTGTTCGGCGACACCGACGCCATCAACGTGGTACTGACCCGGGACGGCGGCTACGAAGTGGTGGAACCGGAACAGGGGGACACGGTGGAGGAGCTGCTGCGCTATGTGCACTTCGACACCGAGCTGTTGGCAGGCGCCTATCGCACCAAGGTGGCGGCCGCGGGCCTGGACGAAGCCACGCAGCGGCAGATCCTCAAGGAACTGGACAACGGCCTGTCCGGGTACACCTACCTGGAAGACTGATCCGGCGCGGGACACCCCCCGTCAGTGGGCGGTCATGCCCCCGTCCACCAGATAATGGGCGCCGGTGATGCCACTGCCGGCGTCGGACAGAAGCAGCGCGGCCACGGCGGCGATCTCCTCGTTGGTGGCATAGCGCCCCAAGGGGATGCGGGTGACGAAGTCGTGCTTGACATCGTCGCCGTGTCCCGGGTTTGCCTGCTCCTCGATGGAGCGCATCATCCGGTTGTCCACCGGACCGGGGTTGACCGTGTTCACCCGGATGCCCTCCGACCCCAGTTCCACGGCGGCGCAGCGCATCATCCCCATCACCGCGTGCTTGCTGCTGACATAGGGTGCCAACCCGGCCGCACCCCGCACTCCGGCCACGCTGGCGGTGATCAGGATGGCGCCCCCTCCGGCCCGACGCAGCGCCGGTACCGCCGCCTGCAGGCCATGACGCACCCCGTGCAGATTGACCGCGAAGACCCGCTCCCAATCCTCATCGGTGGTGGATGCCAGCGGCCCCACACGGCCCTCGATGCCGGCATTGAGGAACACGCCGTGCACCGCTCCGAAACGCTGTTCCGCCGCCTGGATCATGGCCTGGTTCTCCTCCCGCCGACTAACATCCACGGCCATCCCCGCCGCCCGCTCTCCCAGCGCCGCGGCCAGCGCCTCCACCCCATCCGCCTCCCGGTCCGTCAGCAGCAGCCTGGCCCCCTGGGCGTACAGCAGACGGGCGGTGGCCTCGCCGATGCCCCCCGCCGCGCCGGTGATGACGATAACCTTGTCATTGAACTGGCTCATGGTGATGCCTCCTCCGTTGAACGGTCTGTGTTGAGTCCTGACGCCTCATGCACTAAACTTAGCAGCCTTTCCGCGCACCTGCCGCGCCCTTCCTGCGGTCTGTGCAAGGATCCAACCGGTTTTCGGTGCCCGCCGGCATAGCTCAGTTGGTAGAGCAGCGCATTCGTAATGCGAAGGTCGTAGGTTCGACTCCTATTGCCGGCACCATTTGCAGTGATGAAAAGCCCGGCAATGCCGGGTTTTTTTTCGCTTCGTGACCAGGATATGCTGCGGGAAACCCATGCCTTTCCCCCTCTCTCACGGAGCGTTCCCCATGGCCACCGCACCCGGCACTGTCCATACCTTCGAGGCCAACGACATCCAGGGCCGGACCCGCGCCCTGTCGGAATTCCAAGGCCGCGTCCTGCTGATCGTCAACGTCGCCAGCCACTGTGGATTCACCAAACAGTACAACGGCCTGCAGGCCCTGCAGGATCGTTTCCATGACCGGGGATTCGACGTACTGGGCTTTCCCTGCAATCAGTTCGGCAACCAGGAACCGGGCAACGAGGCCCTGATCGCCGACTTCTGCACCACCCGCTTCCAGGTGAGCTTTCCCATGTTCGCCAAGGTGGAGGTCAACGGCGCCGGCGCCCACCCCCTGTTCCGTCACCTCAAGGCCGCCGCGCCAGGTCTGCTGGGTTCCCAGGGCATCAAGTGGAATTTCACCAAGTTTCTGGTGAACCGCCACGGCCGAACCGTCCGGCGCTATGCCCCCAATGTGCCGCCGGAAGCCATCGCGGGGGACATCGAGCGACTGCTCGAAGCGCCACCGACCTAGTCGGCCCGAGGTTGTCACGCGCAACCGGTTTGGTTCATATTCCAGAAAACAACATCACAATGAACCCACCACCGAGGAGCATCAAGGCCATGTCCATCAAGCGTCGTGATTTTCTCAAGGCCGGCACCGCCGTGGCCACCGGAGCCGCCATCATCGGGGCACCGGCCATCGTCAAGGCCCAGGAGCGTTTCAACTGGCGCATGACCACCACCTGGCCCGCCGGCCTGCCCTTCTTCCAGACCGGCCCCGGCAGCGCCACCGACTTCGCCCGACGGGTGGAGGAGATGTCCAATGGCCGTATCCGCATCCGGGTCTATTCCGCCAATGAACTGGTGCCCGCCTTCGAGGGCTTCGATGCCGCTTCCTCCGGCCGCCAGGTCCAGCTCAATCACGGCTGCGCCTATTACTGGGCCGGCAAATCCTTCGCCGCCCAGTATTTCACCACCGTCCCCTTCGGCATGACCTTCCAGGGTCACAACGCCTGGCTCAACGAGGGGGGCGGCTATGAACTGTACGAGGAAGTCTACAAGCCCTTTGACCTGGTCCCCCTGGTGGTGGGCTGTACCGGGGTGCAGCCGGTGGGCTGGTTCCGGCGCCCGGTCGAGGGTCTGCGGGATTTTCGCGGCCTGAACATCCGCATGCCGGGACTGGCCGGAGACATCTACAACGCCATCGGCGCCAATGCCCGCCTGCTGCCGGGCGGTGAGCTGTTTGCCGCCCTGGAGCGGGGCGCCATCGACGCGGCGGAGTGGGTGGGTCCCTACTCCGATCGTGAACTGGGGCTGCACCGGGCCGCCAAGTTCTACTATTCCTCCGGCTGGCACGAACCGGCCACCAGCACCGAGGTGGTGGTCAACCGCCGTGCCTGGGAGTCCCTGCCCAAGGACCTGCAGGCCATCATGCGCAATGCCGCCGCGGCCTGCAACATCACCTCCCACACCTGGCTGGAGGCCAGAAACGCCGATGCCCTGGACGACCTGGTGACCAATCACGGGGTGCAGTTCGGACCGCTGCCCGACGACGTGATTCAGGCCTTGCTGGAGGCCACCCGGGACATCCTCGGCGACCGGGCAGCCAGGGATCCCCTGGTGCGCAAGGTGCACGAGAGCTATTTCCGCTTCAAGGCCCGCCATGACCGCTGGCAGCAGAACTCGGAAACGGCCTTCCAGACCCAAATCCGGGACCTGGGAGGAAAGATCCTGGCCTGAGCCTGCTCCGGAGCCCCACCCACGGGGTGGGGCTCCTCCGACCCACTGACGGGATCATCGGAGATCGTCATGTCCCGCCTCCTCCTTCGCTTCGAGCATGTGCTGTACCGGATCACCAGTCTGGCCGGTGGAATCTCGGCCATCGCCATGGCTGCCATGATCCTGCTGATCTTCGGCAACATGACCGCCCGCTACGCCCTCGGCACCGGCGCCGTATGGCTGCAGGAACTGGAGTGGTATCTGCTCTCCCTGAGCGTGATGACCGGCATTGCCTATGCCATGCGTTCCGATGAACACGTTCGGGTGGACGTCTTTTCCCATCGTCTGAGCCGCGTGGGCAAGCTGTGGCTCAACGGCATCACCATGGTGCTGGTGGCCATCCCCATCGCGGCCCTGGTCCTGTTCTACACCTGGCCCTTCGTCAGCATCTCCTATGTACGCGGCGAGGGCTCGCCCAACGCCGGCGGCATGCCCTGGCTGTTCCTGCCCAAGGCCATGATCCTGCTGGGCTTTGCCCTCATTATCAGCGAAGCCCTGCGGCAGACCCTGAGCATCGGCCGCCGCCTGCTGTTCCATTACCGTCGCCCCGGGTCCCGCCGGAGGATTGCCCATGCCCCTTGAGTACATCGCGCTGATGATGGTGGGCGCCTTTTTCATCCTGGTGCTCACGGGGATGCCGGTGGCCTTCGCCATTGCCGCCGTGGGGTTCGTGTTCGGCTTCATCGGGTTCGAGGGCTGGCTATTCGAGCTGCTGCCCTCACGGATCTTCGGCACCATCACCAACTACACCCTGCTGGCCATCCCGCTGTTCGTGTTCATGGGGGTGATGCTGGACAAGACCCGGGTGGCGGAACGCATGCTGGAAGTGATCGGCCATGCCAGCGGCGCCCTGCCCGGCGGCATGGCCCTGGCGGTGATCCTGGTGGGCGTGCTCATGGGCGCGGCCACGGGCATCGTCGGGGCGGCCATCGTTACCCTCACCCTCATGGCCCTGCCCACCCTGATCCGACGGGGCTACAAGCCGTCGGTGGCCTGCGGCACCATCTGTGCCTCGGGCACCCTGGGGCAGATCATCCCTCCCAGCCTGGTACTGCTGGTGCTGGCGGATACCATGAACCTGTCCGTGGGCAGCCTGTTCGCCGCCGCCCTGGTGCCGGGCCTGCTGCTGGCCGGACTCTACGTGCTCTACCTCCTGTTCCTGGCCTGGTACAACGCGGCGGACGTACCGGCCATTGACGCCGCGGAACGGGCCACCATGAGCAAGGCCCAGCTCTGGAAGGATCTTTTCACCTCGGTACTGCCGCCCCTGGCCCTGGTGGGGGCGGTGCTGGGGGCCATCATCGGCGGCATCGCCGCCCCCACCGAAGCCGCCGCCGTGGGAGCCGTGGGCGCGGTGGTGGTGGCGGCGCTGATGCGGCGCCTGAGCCTGCCGGTGTTCAATGAGGCACTGATCATCACGGTGCGCATCACCGCCATGGTGTTCTTCGTGCTGATTGCCTCCCAGGTGTTCGCCCTGGCGTTCCGGGGGCTGGACGGGGAGTTCCTGGTGGAGGCCATGTTCGACTGGGTGCCCGGCGGCCCCTACGGCACCCTGCTTTTCATGATGCTGCTGATCTTCCTGCTGGGATTCTTCCTGGAGTGGATCCAGATCACCTACATCGCCGTTCCCCTGTTCATGCCCTTCCTGGCCGGCTATCCGGAATTCTCCATGGTGTGGATTGCCATCCTCATCGCCATGAACCTGCAGACCTCGTTCCTGACACCGCCCTTCGGGTGGTCGCTGATCTTCATGAAGGGGGTGGCGCCCAGGGGGATACGAACCGCGGACATCTACCGGGGGGCGATCCCCTTCGTGATCATCCAGCTGCTGGCCCTGGGGCTGCTGATCCTGTTCCCGGGAATCGTGCTGTGGCTGCCGGGGGCAATCGGGTGGTAGGCCGCGGTTTGACGTCGAATCAATGTAAGAAGAACAGCACCGTGGTCACCGCGCCGACCACCACGATGCCGTTGCGCAGGAGTGCCGGCGGCAGTACCCGGCCGATGCGGGCACCGGCCAGGCCACCCAGGACCGCCGCCAGGGCCATGGGGGGGATCTCGGGCCAGGAGATGGCGCCGCCCCAGGCATAGATGACCACCGCCATCAAGGTGAGCACGGCGGAGAGCAGGTTCTTCAGCCCGTTGGCCACGTTCAGGTCATTGACCCCCAGCAGGCGGAACATGGCCAGCATGACAATGCCCATGCCGCCGTTGAAATAGCCGCCGTAGCCGCACACGCCCAGCACGCCGAGTCGCCCCCAGAAGCCGCCGGTGCCGTGGCTGCGTCGCGCCAGGTACTGGTTCAGACGCGGCCCGAAGGCAAACAGCAGGGTGGCAAAGAGCAACAGCCAGGGCACGATCACCCGGAAGGCCTCGTTGGAAGTCGCCAGCAGCAGCAAGGCCCCCACCGCGCCCCCGGCCGTACCGATGAGCACCACCCCCAGCACGGTCATTCCCCGGGGCGCCCGGATCAGATCCCGGTAGGCCCAGGCGCTGGCCAGATAACCGGGCAATAGTGCCGCCGTGCCGGTGGCGTTGGCGGCCACCGGGGGCACGCCGGTAAAGACCAGGGCCGGCAGGGTGAGAAAACTCCCCCCTCCCGCCAGGGCGTTGATGATGCCGGCCACAAAGGCGGCGATCACGATCAGGGCAAGATCAAGCAGTTCCAGTGTCACGGGAATGGACATCCTTCAGGGGGCGACGGCGACCGGGAGGGAACAACGCCCGGCAAGATGCGCTCCAATGATAACAAGCCCGGAGGACCTTCCCATGGACATCCCCCTGTTGATCATCGGCGCCCTGCTGCTGGGCACATTGACGGCCTGGTACGTGGGGATGTTCCCCTACCCGGTCGGCTGGCTGCTGCTGAGCGTGTTCTTCATCGCACGCTTGATCCAGATCAGCCAGGGCTGAACCCGGTAAACGGGCAAATCTTCCGCAAAGCCTTTATAATCATCCACAATCACCCGCACGGCCTTTCGTCTGTCAAGCAGGCCATACTGCCGGTCAGGCCTTGAAAGACCACGGACAAGGCACCATGAATCATCAGACCGTCGAGTCCCGGATCCGACGGTGATGCGGCCCTGCCTTCCCGGACGGAAAGTGCTGTATTGCTGCCCGGGCGGCGTTAGGCGGATCATGACGTCCGCATACCGGTGACACCGGCACCCCAACAGAATCTCCCAGTCGGACCCGGCCCTGTCCGGGACAGCGGGGTGTCAGCCCAGCCGATGGGCACCGTTCGTCCACATCATGAATGGCGACACGATGAACCCTTGTACCACCCAACCAGCCCCTGGAGCGATGCCATGTCCCTGAGCCGACGCCGTTTCAACCAATTGCTTGCCGGTGGCCTGGGGGTCGCCCTGGCGCCCAACGTCCTGGCGGGACTGGTGGAAGGACAGGACTGGCGCGCCATCGCCCGGCCCCAGTCGGAAGCCCCCGAAGGCAAGATCGAGCTGGCCAAGTTCTTTTCCTACGGCTGCCCCTTCTGCGGCCAGCTGGCCCGGGTGATGAAGCCCTGGCTGATGGAACTGCCCGACGACGTGGTGTTCCGACGCATTCCCATCTCCTTCAACCGTGCCGCCTGGGCCAATCTGGCCCGCCTGGCGCTGGCCCTGGAGGAAACCGGTCTGGCCGCTGAACTGGATCAGGCGGTATTCGACGCCGTCGGCGTGGACCGGGAACCCCTGTTCACTGAAACCGCCATTCTGGACTGGCTGGCGGACAGGGACGTGGATACCGAGGCATTCCGCCAGGTGTTCAATGCCTCCCATATTCGTGCCCAGGTGGCCCGCAATGATCGCCTGCAGGCCCGCTTCGGCATCAACAGCGTCCCCACTCTGGTGGTCGACGGCCGTTTCGTCGTGGTTGGCGAACAGGCCCGCAGCTTCGACGACATCCTTGAGATTGCCGGGGAACTCATTGACAAGGCCCGGGCCTGACCCGGGCCGCTCTTCCTCTGATGAACAGGAGTCATGACCATGACAGATGCCCTGTCCCAGTCTTTTCCCGCAGCGCCCCAGGCGCCCAACCCCATGATGTCCTAGCCATGAACGATACTTCCCAAGCGATTTCCCCCCGTCGACGCCTGCAGACCCTGCTGGCAATCCCCGACAACCAGCGCACCGAGGAACAATGGGACGAGATCATCGAACTGGAGATCTCCCTGGCGCCCGTCAACCAGATCTCCGGCGGTGAGAAGCAGGCTGCCGAAACACGCGGCGGCGGCAGCAGTCAGCGCCAGGCCCGCGGGGCCAGACAGCCAAGATCAGGAAGCAGCGGGAATGGCCCCCGCACCAAGAAGACCTTCAAGAAGCCGGCAAGCGCCTCCAAGGCCCCGGCCCGGGGTGCCATCAGCAGCGAATGACGACCGGGTGACGGCCGGCGGGGCCAGGATCACCTTCCCCGCGGCCCCGACCCCCCGCCCTCATCTCGCCCGGCTCGTCAGCCTCTGGCGCGAGCGATGCGCAGAACCTCGGGGATACGCCTCAGGCGACGCATGATATCCGCCAGATGCTTGCGGCTGCGGACACTCAGGGTGAAGGTGATCGTGGTGGCGTGGCCATCCCGCTCGTCGAAGGAGACGTGCTCGATATTGGAGCCCATGTCCGCGATCCCCGCCGCCAAGCTGGCCAGCACGCCCCGCTTGTTGGCGGTCTGGATACGCACGGTGGCAGCATATTCCTGGGTGCTGTCCGGCGCCCACTCCACCGTGATCCACTTGTCCGGCTTGTCCCGGTAGTCGGCCACGTTGCGGCAGTGTTCCCGGTGGACCACCAGGCCGCGCCCGGTGCTCATGACCCCGACGATGGGATCGCCGGGGATGGGATTGCAACACTTGGCAAAGGACAGCACCATGCCTTCGGTGCCCTTCACGGCCAGGGGCCGCCCCATGCCCGCCGGAGTGGTTTCCATGGCCGAGGCATCGGCATCCTCCGTCACGGACAGGCGCCTGGCCACCAGGGCCGCCATGCGGTTGCCCAGCCCCACGTCCGCCAGCAAAGCCTTGACATCCGGTAGCTGCAGCTCTTCCAGCAACGCGCGCAGACGCTCCTCGGGCACCTGCTCCAGTGAGAGTTCATAGACCGACAGGGCCTTTTCCAGCAGCCGGCGGCCAAGGCTGACCGCCTCGTCCTGCTGCAGGTTCTTGAGGTAATGCCGGATGGCTGTGCGGGCCTTGCCGGTGACCACGAAGTTCAGCCAGGCAGGATTGGGGCGAGCACCGGGAGCGGTGATGATCTGTACCGTGCGACCACTCTCCAGCGGGGTGGAAAGCGGTGCCAGGCGACGGTCGATCTTGGCCGCCACGCAGGTGTTGCCCACGTCGGAATGTACGGCGTAGGCAAAATCCACCACGGTGGCGCCCCGGGGCAGTTCCATGATGTCTCCCTGCGGGGTGAAGATGTAGACCTCCTCGGGGAACAGGTCCACCTTGACGTTTTCCAGGAACTCCATGGAGTTGCCGGCGGCCTGCTGGATCTCCAGCACCCCCTTGAGCCACTCCCGAGCCCGGTCCTGGGCGGTGGCGGAGTGCCGATCCCCGGCCTTGTAGAGCCAGTGGGCGGCGATGCCGGTCTCCGCCACCCGGTCCATCTCCTCGGTGCGGATCTGCACCTCGATGGGGATGCCGTGAGGCCCGAACAACACCGTGTGCAGGCTCTGATAACCGTTGGCCTTGGGAATGGCGATGTAGTCCTTGAAGCGCCCCGGTACCGGCTTGTAGAGGTTGTGCGCCACCCCCAGGGCCCGGTAACAGGTATCCACGTCGGCGACGATGATGCGGATGGCGAAGACGTCATAGACCTCCGAGAAGGACAGACGCTTCTGCTTCATCTTGCGGTAGATGCTGTAGAGGTTCTTTTCCCGGCCGACGATGCGGGCCTCAATCCCCACTTCCTCCATGCGACCGCAGATGGCGGTCTCGATCTTCTGCATCACCTCCTTGCGATGGCCCCGGGATTTCTTGACCGCGGCATCCAGCACCTTGTGGCGCATGGGATAGTGGGCGGCAAAACCGAGCAGTTCCAGTTCCCGGCGGATGGCATTCATGCCCAGACGCTGGGCAATGGGGGCATAGATATCCAGAGTCTCCCGGGCCACCCGCCGGCTCTTGTCCGGCCTCAGTGCGCCCAGGGTGCGCATGTTGTGCAGACGGTCGGCCAGCTTCACCAGGATCACCCGCAGGTCGCGGGTGATCGCCAGCATCATCTTGCGGAAATTCTCGGCCTGGGCCTCGGCCTTGGAGCGGAACTTGAGGTGGGTGAGCTTGGAAACGCCGTCCACCAGTTCGGCCACGTCCTCGCCGAACTCCTCGATGATGCGTTCCTTGCTGATGTGGGTATCCTCCATGACGTCATGGAGGATGGCGGCGATGATGCTCTTGTAGTCTATCCGCATCTCGGCCATGGTCTTGGCCACGGCCAGGGGATGGAAGATGTAGGGCTCGCCGCTCTGACGGGTCTGGCCTTCGTGGGCCTCCGCTCCGAACAGATAGGCCCGATAGACTTCCTTGATCTGCTCCGGCTCCAGATAGCATTCCAGATACGCGCACAGGTCGCCGGCCATGAATCGGGTGGAATCCAACGGCTGCGGGCTGGGTATCGTGGGGGTGGGGGCGCTCTCGACCATGGCGGCTGTCACGCGGAGTGGCCCTGTTGCGGTTCCCGGAGCAATCCGCAGACGGGGCTAGATCTCCGAGTTGACCTCCTCGTCACTGACCTTGGACTGTGCGGCGTGGTCACGGGCGGCCACTTCGTCCAGGACTTCCGGCCCCACCAGACCGGCGGCGATCTCCCGCAGGGCGACCACGGTGGGCTTGTCGTTTTCCCAGTCCACCTGGGGGTTGGTGCCTCCGGCAAGCTGACGGGCGCGCTTGGCGGCCACCAGTACCAGATGGAAACGGTTTTCCACGTTGTCGAGACAGTCTTCTACGGTCACTCGTGCCATGGCCGGCAGTACTCCTGAAAAAACGGCGGGAAAACGTTCAATATTAGGGGTTCGGGCACCGGGATGCCAGCAATTCGCTCAGCAACGCCCGTTTGCTGTGGTGCTGGGGCCACATGCGCAGCCGATTGGCGGTAAAGATGGCCTTCAGGTCCGCCAGGGCATCCTCGAAGCAGTCGTTGACCACCAGGTAGTCGTATTCCACATAGTGAGTCATTTCTTTGACCGCGTCCTGCATGCGCCGTTCGATCACCGCGGCGCTGTCCTTGCCCCGGGCCTGGAGCCGGGCACGCAGGGTGTCCCGGGAGGGCGGAATGATGAAAATGGACTGACAGTCGGGCATCAACTGGCGCACCTGCTGGGCACCCTGCCAGTCGATCTCCAGGATCACGTCCCGACCCTGATCCAGTTCCGCCTCCACCGCGGCCCGGGACGTGCCGTAATAATGGTCAAAGACCCGGGCATGCTCCAGAAAGGCCTTGTCCTCGATCATGCCCAGGAACTGCTCCGCATTGACGAAGTGATAGTGGGTACCGTCCACCTCCCCCTGCCGGGGCGGACGGGTGGTGTGGGAGACGGACACCACCAGATCCGGACGGGCCTCCAGCAAGGCAGCCACCAGGCTGGTCTTGCCGGCCCCGGAGGGTGCGGACACGATGAAGAGGGTTCCCTTGACCAAGATGCAGACTCCCGGCTTGACGACTGGATGACCCGCTAGGGTAACTCAAGGCGGGGGACCGATGCAGCCCGGACAGGGATCAGTCCATCAGATCCACCTCGATCCCCTGCTCATAGAGGGACTGGGCGCGCCGGTCCAGGTAGCGCTGCAACTCCGGCTCGTCCCGGTAGGCGCCGGTGAGCACATACTCCATCAGGGATTGCACATGGAAGGTCCGCAGATAGCCTTCGGCCCGGATCACCTCGCCGTCCTCGGGGGTGTAGAAAGCCAGCGTGGGGGTGTAGAGCACACCGCTGTCCCGTGCCCAGGCCGCCGCGCTGGTCTGCTCGCCCTCGGGGGTGATGACCCTGTCACGGCCGGCGACATCGATCTGCGCCACCTGGAACCGGGCCAGCAGCGCCTCGCTGTCGGGGCGGGCCAGGATATCCAGGTGCAGTTCATCGCAGGCGGAGCACTGGGCCTGCTCGAACAACACCAGCAGGGGCCGGCCATCCTCTCTCAGGGCCGAGGCCAGGTCATGGGGCGGCTGCAGCCAGCCGTCGCGGGCATGCAGCACCCCCGTGGCGGGCTCCGGCGACAGTTGTTCGAAATACGCCTGGAAGCTGATGTCGTTTTCCCGCCGCTCCCCGATCCAGGACAGCGCCGCGCGGAATCGATGGGGCTCGAAATAGCCGTTGATCCGCCCGACCACCTGGAACTCCTCGTTGAACATCAGCAGGGTGGGGGTGAACTGGACATTCAGATCCCGGGCAAAATCCTTCTCCGTGGTGTCGTGCCCGGCCATGTCGGTGACTTCCCGATCCCCCCACATGTTGATGGCAATGACGTTGAAATGCCGCCGGGTCAGGTCGGCGATGTCGCGCTGGCCGAAATTGTCCCGCACCAGCTTTTCGCAGTAGGGACAACCGTCCTGATAGAAATACAGCATGAGTCGCCGACCGGCATCCGTGGCCTCCTGAACGTCTTCCCGAATATCCAGAAAGGACTCATGGAACCAGGGCGGCGGTTCAACCCAGCCCGGGTTGACCATGCCCGGCTCCAGACGGGCTTCCTGGGCCGGTGCGACGCTCCAGGCGGACAGCGCGACCAGCACCACCACCGGGATGAGCGTGAACGATCGAACAGGGTTCATGGCAACCTCCTGGCCCGCCTGGGGCCGCTGCGGTGGATGTTCCCCAAAACGGCGGGACCCGGCAAAGGCCGGGTCCTGATGACATCATTCGTGGTGATAGGCGGTCACCCGCTCCACCTCGTGGCGCGACCCCAGCACCACCGGCACCCGCTGGTGGATGTCCTCGGGGTTCAGGGACATGATGCGCTCCCGTCCCGTGGTGGCGGCGCCTCCGGCCTGCTCGATGATGAAGCCCATGGGATTGGCCTCATACATCAGTCGCAACTTGCCGCCCTGGCCCTTGGCCTGGATCTTGGTGTCCATGGGGTACATGAAGATACCGCCCCGGGTGAGGATGCGATGCACCTCGGCCACCATGGAGGCGATCCAGCGCATGTTGAAGTCCTTGCCGCGGGGACCGTCCTTGCCTTCCAGGCACTCGCTGATGTAGCGCTTCACCGGCGCCTCCCAGAACCGCATGTTGGAGGTGTTGATGGCAAATTCCTGGGTATCCGCCGGGATCTGCACGTTGGAGTGGGTGAGCAGGAATTCACCGAAATCCCGGTCCAGGGTGAACATGTTGGTACCCCGCCCCGTGGTCAGCACCATCATGGTGGAAGGGCCGTAGAGACAGTAACCAGCGGCCACCTGCTCGGTGCCGGGCTTGAGGAAGTCCTCCTTGGAAGGATTCTTCACCCCCGGCGGGGCCTTGAGGATGGAGAAGATGGTCCCCACCGAGACATTGACGTCGATATTGGAGGAACCGTCCAGGGGATCGAACAGTACCAGGTACTTGCCCCTGGGGGCGCTCTCCGGCAGGTGATGGACGTCATCCATCTCCTCCGAGGCCAGGCCGGCCACATGGCCGTTGTGGGCCAGGGCCTCGATGAAGATCTCGTTGGAGATGATGTCCAGCTTCTTCTGTTGCTCCCCCTGGACGTTCTCGGACCCGGCGGTGCCCAGCACCCCCACCAGATCCCCCTTGTTGACGAGATCGGAGATCTTCTTGCAGGCCACCGCGATGTCGTTCAGAAGGCCGGTGAACTCGCCGGTGGCCCCCTCGAACTGGCGCTGGGTCTCGATGATGAAATTGGTCAGCGTGGTACCGATATACATGGATGGTGTTCCCTTGGTGGTGTTGAAACCGTCCGGCGCGGCACTGTTATTGTGATGTTCCCCTATCGGGGAGCCGCGCCTTTGTGGCGGTTATACTATCAGAACCATCCGGCAGAACCATCCGGGTTTACGCCTATTCCACGGTCACCGTGATCTGCTCGGACACCACCGGCGGATCAAAACTGGCATGGCGATAGTCCATGAACAGCAACTGCAGGGTATGCCGACCCGGCGGCAAGCTCACCTCGGCCTCGGTCTGCCCGCCGCCGAAATGCAGGGTGTGGTCGGTGAACGGCAGCGGCATGTCCAGATTCACTGCGTCCAGATCCTTGTTGACCAGCAGATGGTGATGGCCGGTGTTGGGACGATCCACACCGGCGGGCGCCACGCCGGCCCCCTTGAGCCCCATGCGCACGGTAAAGGGCGAAGTGACCGCATCACCGTCGGTCGGGCTGATGAAGTAGACCGAGGCCCCCTCGGGCGGGGCGATGCGCCCCAGGTCCGCCTGTGCCGTACCCAATGTCAGCAGCGCCGGTATTGACAGGATGATCAGGATGTTCAGGACTTGACGATGCATGGGAAACCCTCCCGGGATTGATGAGCCATCAAAAGTTGACCACGACGCCAGGATTATAGCCCTTCTCCTGATTTTGGCCGACGTCGCTTGAGAAACCCCCGGCACCCATGGATACTCCCAGGCTTCAAGAAGATCATTGATGAGGGGATCCCCCCTCGGTCAGCCAACGCATCCGCAGGAGTTGCCGCCATGTCCAGGACGATCACGTCACAGCCCTCGATCCAGTTTGCCCAGGCCGTCACGGGCGCTGCCGACAAGACCGGCACCCAGGCCCCACCGTCCCCACTGCCGTCGGCCCTGAGCGGCGAGCGGCGCACCCTGGACAGCAAGGCGGGCCAGCTCTGTTATTACCAGGGTGGCCCGGCCCAATCCGAGGCACAGCACACCGTACCCCTGCTGCTCATTCACAGCGTGAATGCCGCCGGGTCCGCCTACGAGATGAAACCCCTCTATGACCACTACAGCCGCCTGCGGCCCGTCTTTGCCCTGGATCTGCCCGGCTTCGGCGGCTCGGACCGCAGCGACCGGCCCTACACGCCCCGCCTCATGACCGATGCCGTTCATGCCATGGTGCAGGAGATCCGCCGGCTGATGGGCGACGGCCCCATCGATGCCATCGCCCTGTCCCTGGGCTCTGAGTTCCTGGCCCGGGCCGCCGCCGAATCCGCCGACGATTTTCGTACCGTAGCCCTGGTCAGCCCCACCGGCTTCCGGGGTACCGGCCGCCTGGACGGCCCACCGGAAAGCACCCGGGGCATGCCCTGGCTGCACACCCTGCTCACCCGGGGTCCCTGGAACCAGGGCCTGTTCAACGCCCTGACCAAGCGCAGCGTGATCCGCTACTTCCTCAACAAAGCCTGGGGTTCCCGTCGCATCGACCTGGGCCTGCTGGAGTACAGCGTGGCCACCACCCGCCAGCCCGGCGCCCAGCATGCGCCCTATCATTTCCTGGCGGGCAACCTGTTCAGCAAGGACATCACCCGGGTCTACGAATCCCTGACCCTGCCGGTGTTCATGTGTCACGGCGAGCGGGGCGACTTCGTGGATTATCGCGGCAAGGCTGCGGTGGAACGCCTGCCCAACTGGCAGGTGGAAGAACTGCCGACCGGCGCCCTGCCCTTCTATGAACTGCCCGACGAGTTCACTCAGAAGTATGATGCCTTCGTGGAAAAGACCCTGGGCACCACGGGCGAAGCCTGATCGGGACTGAGCACCGATGGAATTCCTGTACGAGTACGGCCTGTTCCTGGCCAAGGCGGTCACCTTCGTGGTGGCCGCCCTGATCCTGCTGGGCAGCATCACCGCCGCCGCCGGCGGATCCCGGGAACGGGGCCAGGAACACCTGAACGTCCGGCATCTCAACCAGCGCTACCGGGACATGGAAAAGACCCTGGGCGAGCATCTCAAGACGCCCCGCAGCCTGGGTCAGCGCCTGCGGCGACTGGGCCGGAAACAGGATGACAAGAAGCCCTCCCCGCCGCCGGACCCGGATCGCAGCCGCATCTTCGTGCTGCGCTTTCACGGCGACATTCGCGCCTCCCGGGTGGAAAACCTGCGGGAAGAGGTGTCCGCCATCCTGACCCAGGCCCGCAAGGATCTGGACCAGGTGGTGGTCTGCCTGGAGAGCGGCGGCGGCATGGTGCCCCACTACGGCCTGGCGGCCTCCCAGCTGGTCCGGCTGCGGGACGCGGGACTGCATCTCACCGTCACCGTGGACCGGGTAGCCGCCAGCGGCGGCTATCTGATGGCGGCGGTGGCCCACCGCATCGTCGCCGCGCCCTTCGCCATCGTCGGCTCCATCGGCGTGGTGGCCCAGCTACCCAACCTGCACCGCTGGCTCAAGCGCCGGGAGGTGGACGTGGAACTGCTCACCGCCGGCGAATACAAGCGCACCCTCACCGTCCTGGGTCAGAACACCCCGGAGGGACGGGCCAAGTTCCAGCAGGAGCTGGACGAGGCCCATGCCCTGTTCAAGGCGTTCCTGGGCCGCTACCGGCCCCAGCTGCACCTGGACACGGTGGCCACCGGGGAGCACTGGTACGGGGAGCAGGCCCTGCCCCTGAACCTGGTGGACGCCCTGAGTACCAGCGACGATGAACTCATGCGCCTGTCCAGGGAGTTCGACCTGTACGAGGTCACCTACCGCCGCAAGCAGCCCCTGGGCAAGCGCTTCAGCGGCGCCGTGGACGGGGCGCTGGACCGCGTGATGCGGCTTCTCGGCAGAACCTGAGATTCCAACCAACCCATGACCCAGACCAGCAACCCACCTTCCGCGGTGAAAACCCACCGGATCGGTCCCATCTATCTGGCACCGGGCATCCTGCCCCTCCACGGCTGGACCTTCTTCTACGGTGGCTTCGTCTCCATCGGTCTGCTGGTGTTCATCACCATCGGCCAGACCTACATCCTCAACGAGCACCTGAACATCCCCCTGGACCAGCAGGGCACCCTCACCGGGGATCTGGTGTTCTGGACCGAGGTGGTGGCCCTGCTGCTGTTCATCCCGGCGGGGATCCTCATCGATCGCATCGGCCGAAGGCCCATCTTCATTGCCGGCTTCATGCTGCTGGCGGCCACCTATGTGCTCTATCCGCTGGCGGGGTCCAGCGATGACCTGTTCCTGTATCGGGCCATCTATGCCATGGGCATCGTCGCCATTGCCGGCGCCCTGTCCACGGTGCTGGCGGATTACCCGGCGGAGCGTTCCCGGGGCAAGCTGGTGGCCATCATCGGCATGCTCAACGGCCTGGGGATCGTCATGATCGGCCAGATGTTCGGGGTGCTGCCGGAGGTGTTCACCGCCCGCGGAGTCAGCGGCACCGATGCCGGGCTCTACACCCATCTGCTGGTGGCGGGGCTGGCGGTGGCCTCCGCCATCATCATCGGCTTCGGTCTCAAGGGCGGGGTGCCACCCACCCGGGAGGCCCGCCCGCCGGTGCGCAAGCTGCTGGTCACCGGAGTGACCGAGGCCCGCAACCCGCGCATCCTGCTGGCCTACGGCGCGGCCTTCATTGCCCGCGGCGACCAGTCCATCAATGCCGCCTTCGTCGTGCTCTGGGGCACCACGGTGGGCATCGGCATGGGCATGAGTTCGCCGGAGGCCATCAAGCAGGCCACCCTCATCTTCGTCATCACCCAGGTGGCGGCCCTGCTCTCGGCGCCGCTGCTGGGGCCGCTGGTGGATCGCCTGAACCGGGTCACCGCCCTCGGCGTCTGCATGGGCCTGGCGGCCCTGGGCAACCTGGCGGTGATCTTCATGGACAATCCCCTGGGCGGCGGCACCACCTGGATCTTCTTCGTGCTGCTGGGCATCGGCCAGATGAGCGTGTTCCTGGGCGGGCAGTCCCTGATCGGCCAGGAGGCCCCCAAGGCCACCCGCGGCTCGGTACTGGCCATGTTCAACATCAGCGGCGCCCTGGGCATCCTGCTGATCATGATGATCGGCGGCCGCCTGTTCGACCACATCGATCCCCGCGCCCCCTTCGTCCTGGTGGGCGCCATCAACATCCTGATGATGCTGGCCAGCTTCTATGTCCGGGCCAAGGCCCCCGGCATGAGCATCTCCCAGGTGGAAGCGGAGCGGGACGGCATGACCTCCATGGAGTCCCAGGACCCATGGATCGACCCGGCCCACCGGCCGCGGGATCGCAAGACCTGACCTTTTTCGGAGCATTTCTCCATGAGCATCACCCAACAGTTCGACAACGTCACCCTGAACACCCAGGCCAATGTGTACTTTGACGGCAAGTGCGTCAGCCACGGCTTCACCCTGGCGGACGGCACCCGCAAGTCGGTGGGGGTGATCCTGCCCGCCCGCCTGACCTTCAACACCGGGGCGCCGGAGATCATGGAATGCGTGGCCGGTGCTTGCCGGATCCGCCTGCCGGGAGAGGATGCATGGCGCAGCATCGCTGCCGGAGAGTCATTCTCGGTGCCCGGCGACGCCAGCTTCGATATCGAAGTGGACGGCGGGCCCTTCCACTACATCTGCCACTTCGGATAATCGCTGCCGCGACAACGGCTCAGAAGCGTCCGGACAGGTTCAGGGGAACCCTGCCTTCCGCGTCCGGCCGCCCCATGAAGCCCAGGGCCTGGGACAGCTCCCGACGGGCACCTTCCCGCGTCCCCAGGCGCAGACGCAGCTGGTAGGCCCCGCCCGGGGCCAGTCCCGCCGTGCCTTCCGCGAACAATGGCCCGCCCTGATCGCGGATGACGGCCTCCAGATGACCCGCCTCGGTGGCGGTCAGGGTGGCCCGCAGATCCCCCAGGGGGAGAGGTTCGGGCAGTCCCGAGGCGGCATTGAGCCAGCCCACCACGCCCTCCACCTGACTGAAACGCCCCTGCCGGTCAAGCCGCAGGCTGGGGATGTCCGCCAGGACTCGCCCCTGCACGATCACCGGCAGGGTCAGATAGGCCTCGGCCAGTGCCGCCGCCGGCAGGTCGGCCCGCAGATCCCGCAGGCGCAGGCCCGAAGGGTGAAGACCCAGGCGGGCGGCGGCCGTCCCGCCCGCCGGCCGCAGGGTGACATCCACCCGCAACTCCCCGCGCAGCCCCGCCAGGGGACGTACCCGCCACTGCAGATCCGACAGCATCAGTTCATCCAGCCGGACCTGTCGCGCCTGACCCTGCCAGAGGGTGCCGGACATCCCCGCCGGCTCCACCCCGTCAGGCACCAGTCCCCGGTCCCGGGCCAGTTGCCAGGCGAAGGATGCCGGCAGGGTCACCAGCAGGAAGATCAGATAGGCGATTCCCCCCAGTACCAGGTAATGCCACGACTTCAGACCCGACTTCACGCCCCCTGCCCCTCCAGAACCAGTCGTGCATTGACCCGGCCGGCGGCCGGCTGGCGGTCCACGACCAGACCGCTGACCTGAATCCCGTACTGCTGCCCCAGCCCGTCCAGCCAGCGCAACAGGTCATCGAAGGCGACATTCTCCATCCACACACGGACCGTGCCCGTCCCCTCCGGCTGGACCCGCCGCAGACTGGAGGCCAGATTCGCCTGCCTGGCCGTGGCATCCACCAGCCCCAGCAGGGACTGGGTACCCTGGGCCGCGGGCGCGGGACCGGACTGACCCCTGGCGGCCCGCACCTGCGCCGAGGCCGCCTCCATCCAGCCCAGATCCCCCTGCAGTCGCTCCACCGTTCGCGCCGTGGCCTCCACCCGGTCATTGAGAGGTAGCCAGATCAGGCCGTAGGGCAGGATCAGCGCCAGGCACAGACCGCCCAGGGTCAGGATCCGCCGGTCGCGGGATGAGAGTGTTTGCCACCACGGGATCATGACTCGTTGCTCCGGATCAGGATGCGGCTGTCCACCCGGTCTTCCCGGGTGCTGGCGGACTGGATCTCCACGCTCCAGCCGGGATTCGACTCCAGCTGCTGCCGCAGGCGGTCCAGGCTCTGGAGGTCGGCCAGATGCAGGTCCAGATCCAGTCGACCCGGCTGGTAGCGCAGGCTCTGGATCATCAATCCCTGCTCGGCGGCCAGGGCCGGGCCGGCCGCCGTCAGCAGGGCCTCCAGGCCGGAAGCCGTCGGGCCGCCGTCCTGGCCCTGGTGCAGGCTGTTGAGGGCGCTCTGCATCTGGCGCCGGGGGTCCACCACGCGGCTGCCGGGGAAAGTCCGCTCAAAAACCTGAGTGATCTCCCGCTCCAGCCGGTCCCGCTCCGCCTGCAGGGTGTGCAATTCCCACCCCAGGGCAATGAACTGGACCACGACCAGCGCCAGCAACAGGGCCGCCGCCGGACGCCAGGGGCGCCACCACCGGCCCAGGCCGTCGCGGGGACTGAAGGCACCACTGGCCAGATTGAAGGGTGCCGATTTCGGCCAGGCTTCGACAATGGCGGCCGCCAGACCCGCGGCGGCAACAGGGCGTGCGACCGGTATCCCGAGCGCCGACTCCAGGCGTTCCAGGGCCTGATCCTCGGGCAGTGCCGGTCCATGACGGCGGATCTCCAGGCGCTCGGGACGCCGCTCCGGCGGGGTTTCATCCCAGTGCAGTTGCAGCAGGAAGGCTGCGTTGTCCCGCTCCATGGCCATGCCGTCGCCCTCGGCCGTGGCCAGCCAGGCCAGGCTTCCTTCCAGCCAGATCGTCCAGGCATCCGGCGCCGTGGGCAGGACGGCGGTCTCGGGCACCATCAGCCGAGGTTCCAGCCCCTGCCCGCGCAAGGCTTCCCGCCAGGCCTGCATGTCCTCCACGGACACCACGGCCACCCGCAGGCGGCCATCCGGGTCGCGGGCGCCGGGGACGAAATGCAGGCTTTCCACATCGTCCGCCAGCTGGTCCTCCAGGGCATAAGGCAACGCCTTCATCATCGCCCGGCTGTTGCGAGTGGGCATTTCCACGCGGGTGAGCAGGACCCGTGATCCGGGAACCAGCATGATCAGACGACCGGCCGGGAGCTGCTCCGCCAGCACCTCCAGCCCCGCCGGGGACAGGGCCTGCACGGTGCCGTCCGTCATCTGCAGCAGGGCTTCCCAGGGCGCCCCGGGATTGCCGGCATCGGTGGGTCTCAAAAAGACCTGGCTGGGGTTCACGGATCGTCTCCGGTGATCGGGCAAGAAGGCATCATCATGGCAAATTTCATCAGGATCTGCAGGGGGCTTCAGGGCCCGCAGGCGGTCTGCTCCCGCAACACCACCCGCTGTTCCCGGGTATCCAGCACACTGCAGAGCAGGAAACGCCGCCCGGCCAGCTCCGTGCGAACCGCCAGACGGAAGTACCGGGACTCCACCGTCGTGTCCTCGGCGGTGCCGAAGGCCCGCTGCAGGATTTCCGGGGCCTCGTGCAGATTCATGATGGAGGTGGTCTCCGGCAGGGCGGTCACATAGGGGGCCACGGCCCACCAGACCGGTGTCGTCACCCCCAGCACCAGCCGCAGCTCGCTGGGGCTGAGCATGGACCGGTTCCCGCTCAGGTAGGGCGGGTCCAGGGCCCGATAGGCGGGGTCATCGGTCTCCGGATCGAGCCAGTCGGTGAGATGGACCAGCAGGCGTTCGGGATCCAGGCGCAGGTCCGGGGTTTCCCGGGCAATCTCCTCCAACAGCCGGACAAATCCCTGCCGCAGTTCCTCGTCTTCCCGGGCCAGGGCATTGAGATTGAAGCGGCAATGCAGGTCTTCCAGCAGGACGACCAGCTCCGCCCCTTCCAGATAGACGGGAATCGCCGGAGACACACACCCCTCCCAGGGCAGTTCATCATCCTCGTCGCGCTCCCCCAGCAGGCGCAGGGCATAGGCTTCCGCCCCCAGGGAGAGCTGATAGGCCTGGTCATGGGTGAAGACATTGGTGGTCCGGCGGATATCCAGATGCTGCCGGGTGGCCATGGAGACGGCGGCGATGGTGGCCAGGGCCACCACCAGCAGTGCGGTGATCAGGGCGACGCCCCGTTGACGGCGATACATGGCGGCGGTCACCGGCGGGTCATGAATGGGTCACGGGAAACAGCCGCGATACCCGGCCGATTCCTTCCAGGTCCAGAATGATCTCCACCGCCAACGGCAGGGCCATGTCCTGTGAATCCCCCCCCAGGGGCGGCCAGAAGGCCGATGTGGTCAGGCCCTCGATCCCGTCCCGATGATGGAAGCGCAGCTCCCAGTCCCGCAACCCGAACCCCTCCCGGCGCAGGATCACGGGCATGCGGCCGACGGGAGTCTCCCCGCCCCCGTCCAATGCGGACCAGTAAAGCCGATACAGACTGCCCTCATCCATCTCCCAGGCCACCCGCTGCAGGCTGCTGCGACCGGCACCGCCCCGCACCCCGGCGCGGATCACCTCCAGCCGCGGCGGCACCCGGAGGCCGTCATGACGGATCGGCGGCTGGAACTCTCCCAGGCCGTCCCGGGCCGGGCGACGGGCCACCTGCTCCAGATCCCGCCCCAGCAGGGTCATGGCCATCTGCACCTCCGCCAGGCGGGCGGCGGACTCATCCGTGAAGGCCCGCGCCTCCAGTACCGCCCGCAGGCCGCCGTAGGCCATCACCGAGACCAGGGCAAACACGGCCAGGGAGACGATCAGCTCCAGCAGGGTGAAACCGCGTCCGTAGCGTGCAGAAGGGGGGCGACGGAGGCTCATTGCCAATTCAGGTACCCCACCAACCGGGCCAGGGGGGAGGCGTCCGGATCATCCCGGTCGCGGACGCTGATCTCGATCCGGGGCACGGGTCCCAGTTCAAAACCGCCCACATCCAGCATGGCCGGATCCAGACGCGCCTCCCAGAACCATTCCCGTTCCGCCATCATGCTGCTCCCCCGCACCACGGCCTCGGCCGGGGCATCCAGCCCGGCCCGATAGCGGGCCATGACGTTGGAGGCCACCCAGTGGGCATGGGTGCGGTCACGCAGTTCGGCGGCGATGCGGGCGTTGTCACTGCCCAGCTTGATCACCGCGCCCAGGGCCACCGCCAGGATGGTGACCGCCACCAGCACCTCCAGCAGGGTGAAACCCTGTTGCAGCCTCAGCGCCATGGCCGCAATTCCCTGCCGTGAGGGTCCGCCGGTTCCAGTATCTCGATCCGTCCCCCGGGATGACCTCGAATGACGAAGCGGGGTGTGCGGGCCTGATCGGTCAGCCACTGCAGTTCAAAGGGGGTGATCTCGCCGCTGATGCCCAGGTAGACATGGGGCGCCGGATTGGCCGGCTCCCGCTCCAGGCTCACCGGCTGCCCCTCCAGAGACAGGGCCAGCTCGATGCCCAGTCCCCCGAGCTCGCGCCATTGCAACGGTCGATCCCCCGGCACCGGGAGCCACTCGTAGCTGCGGTCATCCACCTGATATTCGCGCAGAAAGCCGTACCCGTGCCGACCCACGCTCAGGGCGGTCTCCTCGGCGGTGAGGATGCCCTCGTCCCGGGCCAGGTCGACCAGGGCGACAAAGCGGCGCATTTCCTGTTCGATGTGACGATCGCGGCCGCCGTCGCCCACCGCGATCACCGCAAAGGTGACCATGATGCCGACGATGAACAGCACCACCACCACCTCCAGCAGGGTGAAGCCGCGACAGGAGTGGCCAGGGCCGGACGGGGACATCCGGATCACTGACCCCAGTTGCCGATCTCTGCGTTGATGCCTTCACCGCCCGGACGGCCGTCGGCGCCGAAGCTGTAGAGATCGAAATCGCCCCGGGTACCTGGATGCAGATACTGGTAAGGGTTGCCCCAGGGGTCCATGGGCAGGCGGTCGATATACCCGCCCTGGCGCCAGTTGCGCGGTTCCGGCTGGCCCGAGGGCCGCTGCACCAGGGCCTGCAGGCCCTGATCCGTGCTGGGGTAGACGAAATTGTCCAGGCGGTAGAGGTTGAAGGCACTCTCCAGGGCGCGAATGTCGTTCTGCACCTTGGTGATACGGGCCTCGTCGGGACGATCCATGATCCGGGGCACGACGATGGCCGCCAGAATCCCCAGGATCACCACCACCACCATGACTTCGATGAGGGTGAAACCGCCTTGTCTGCGTGGATGGATGTTCATGCGCATGCAATCCCCTTGTTGAATATGATCACTAATTGACCAGCTGGTTAAGTTCGAAAATGGGCAACAGGATGGCCAGCACGATGACCAGCACCACCAGCCCCATCACCAGGATCAGCACCGGCTCCAGGATGCCCATGATCATGGCGATGCGGGTTTCCAGTTCCCGCTCCTGGTTCACCGCCGCCCGCTCCAGCATCTCGTCCAGGGAGCCGCCGGCCTCGCCGCTACGGATCAGGTGGACGGTCATGGGCGGGAAATAGCCGGACCGCTCCAGGGCCACACCGATGCCGGAGCCCTCCCGCACCCGCTGGGCCACCGCCTGTACGGCTTCGCGCATGGGCCGATTGGAGATCACCTCGGCGGCGATGCGCAGGGATTCCAGCACCGCCACGCCGCTGGCCGAGAGAATGGACAGGGTGCGGGCGAAGCGGGCGGTATTCATGCCCCGGATGAGGCGCCCCACCAAGGGCAGGCGTAGCAACAGGCGGTGCCAGGCCCGCAGCGGACCGGGCCGGCGCAGCAGATACCGAAACAGCAGACCGGCCGCCACCAGTGCCGCCAGCAGGATCAGACCATAATCCCGCAGGGCATCACTCACCGCGATCAGGGTGCGGGTGAGCCAGGGCAATTCCTGACCGATGCCGCTGAACACCTGGACCACCTCGGGGACCACGTAGGTGAGCAGGGCCACGGTCACCAGCACCGCCATGGTGGTGAGGATGGCCGGATAGAATAGGGCCAGCTGGATCTTCTGGCGCATCTGCTGACGATTTTCCGTGTAGTCGGCCAGACGCTCCAATACCACATCCAGGTGCCCGGACTGCTCCCCGGCGGCGACCGTGGTGCGATAGATATCGGGAAAGACATGGGGGAAATCCCCCAGGCCGCGGGCCAGGGAATGGCCTTCCATCACCCGGGTGCGCACGGCCATGAGCATGCTGCGAATGCGGGCCTTCTCACTCTGGCGGGCCACCGTGCCCAGGGCCTCCTCCAGGGGCAGCCCCGAACGCACCAGGGTGGCCAGCTGACGGGTGAGCAGGGCCAGATCCATGGCACTGATGCCCCGGGACAGGCCCGGCAACCGTTGCCGCCGGCGTTCCCGCAACTGCACCGCCTCCACCGACAGCGGGGTCAGACCGCTCTCCCTCAGTTGCTGGCGGACCTGGCGGGGGGTATCCCCTTCCAGCACCCCGCGGACCTGACGTCCGGTGGGTTTCAGGGCGGTGTATTCAAAGGCGGGCATGATTCGGTACGGGTATCCAGGGACGCATCGATGGTCAATCTTCCTTGGTGACCCGCAGGACCTCCTCCGGCGTGGTGTGGCCGGCCAGGATGCGACGAATGCCGTCCTGGCGGATGCTGGCCGTACACTGGCGGGCGTGGCGTTCCATGGCCTGCTCGCCGGCGCCGTCATGAATCAGGGTGCGGAGGGTCTCGTCCACCTCCACCAGTTCGTAGATGCCGGTACGGCCCCGGTAGCCCAGGTGATTGCATTCGGGGCAACCCACGGCACGGAACAGGGTGTGTTCCCCCGGCGGCAACCCCAGCAGACGGCTGTCGGCCGCGGAGGCCCGGTACGGGGCCTTGCAGTGATCGCAGAGCAGGCGCACCAGGCGCTGGGCCAGCAGGCCCACCAGGGTGGAGGACAGCAGGAAGGGCTCCACGCCCATGTCCCGCAGCCGGGTCACCGCCCCCACCGCGGTATTGGTATGCAGGGTGGAAAAGACCAGATGGCCGGTGAGACTGGCCTGGACGGCGATATGGACCGTATCCACGTCACGGATCTCTCCCACCATCACCACGTCCGGGTCCTGCCGCAGGATGGCCCGCAACCCCCGGGCAAAGGTCATGTCCACCTTGCTGTTGATCTGGGTCTGGCCGATGCCGTCCAGATAGTATTCGATGGGATCTTCCACCGTGAGGATGTTGCGCTTGCGGTCATTGAGCTGGGACAGGGCCGCATAGAGGGTCGTGGTCTTGCCCGAACCGGTGGGGCCGGTGACCAGGATGATGCCGTGGGGCCGTGCAATCACCCGCTGCATCACCGTCAGGGTGGCGGGGTCCATGCCCAGATGGCTCAGGTCAAGGCGCCCGGCCTGCTTGTCCAGCAGGCGCAGCACCACCCGCTCGCCGTGGCCGCAGGGCAGCGTGGAGACACGCACGTCCACCGCCCGGCCCGCCAGCTTCAGGGAGATGCGTCCATCCTGGGGCAGACGTTTTTCCGCGATGTCCAGACGGGCCATGACCTTGACCCGCGAGGTGATCAGCGGTGCCAGGACCCTGGGCGGTTCCAGCACTTCACGCAACACCCCGTCCACCCGGAAACGCACGGTAAGACGGTTCTCGAAGGGCTCGATATGGATGTCCGAGGCGTTTTCCTTGATGGCCTCGGTGAGCAGGGCATTGATGAGACGGATGATGGGGGCGTCATCTTCCGTCTCCAGCAGATCTTCCGGTTCGGCCAGGCTCTGGGCGACGCTGTCCAGATCCTCGTCTTCTCCCATGCCTTCCATCAGCTGCATGGCGTCGTTGCTGCTGCTCTCGTAGCGGGTGCGCAGCAGGAGGTCAAACTGTTCCGCCGGTACCGTTTCCAGGATCAGGGGGCGCCCCAGATGGCGACGCAGCTCGGCCAGGGTCTGACTGGCGACACCCGGTCGACAGACCACCCGCGGGACTCCGCCCGAGTCTTCCATGACCACGACCCCGTGACGCCGGGCAAAGCCGAAACTCACCCCCCGCACCGGGGACGGAGCCGAGGCATCCCCATCCAGTGGGGTGACGGACAGCGCGTCCATGGCCTTCAGCGCACCGCGGGCGTTCATTGACGCCCCGGTGGCGGCTGGATGGTCAGGCCCCGCACCGTGGCGGCCGCGGTGGCCTCAAAGGGTGGCGGCAGATGCAGCAACGCTTCCCAGTCAGGCAGCACCGGCACTGTGTCGTCGGGCATCATCAATACCCCCTGGGCGCGGGACCGCAGCTGCTCGGCCCGGATGTAGTTGTACTTGGCCGCCGTCTGTCCGGTCATGTCATTGTGGTCCCGAATGATCACCGGATGCAGGAAGACCATCAGATTGCGTTTTTCCTTGCTGGAAGTGTCGTAGCGGAACAACCGCCCGAGGCCGGGAATGTCGCCCAGGCCCGGCACCTTGTTGCGGGTCTGAACCAGGACATCATCGATCAGTCCGCCCAATACCACCATCTGCCCGTCGTCCACCATCACGCTGGTACGCAGGCTGCGTTTGTTGGTGATCAGGTCCGCGGCATCCTGGCCGCTGATCCTGGGGGCCACCTGGGAGACTTCCTGCTCGATCTCCAGCTTCACCGCATTGCCCTCGTTGATCTGGGGACGGACCGTGAGCTTCACCCCCACGTCCTGGCGCTGGATGGTGTCGAAGGCCTGACCGGATTGTTCGATGGCCCGACCGGAACGAAAAGGCACGTTCTGGCCGACGATGATCTCGGCCTCCTCGTTGTCCATGGTCAGCAGGCTGGGGGTGGAGAGGATATTGCTGGCGGAATCTCCAGCCAGGGCCCGGATCAGGGTGGCGATGGTGGTCCCGCCGGACTGGCCGACGCCCCCCAGGGTCAGGCCATCCCCCAGGCTGGGCAGGTCCGTGCCGCCGGCAAGGA